>NZ_JACGVR010000006.1:0-182190 GCF_014077325.1 Colwellia sp. BRX8-5 | reverse complement strand
TTTGCCGTTCAATATTCGTAACCAACAGAGGCATATTCCACTTATCAAATATAGTAAACTAATCGATTGATAAATGGATTGGTCCAACTATAAGCCATTCAAGCAGGACAAATAACAGCTGGCTACTTGCTCCTTCGTCGCTTATTTTAGCCAACAATTATTTGCCTCTTAATGGGGCGTTAGGAGACTTGATTAAATGAGCGTAGGTTCGCAGATTGAAAAATTCTATCAAGAGGTATCAGAAAAGCAATATTTATGGTTTGGTGAATTCCCAGACGGAACAATGCTTGAGTTTGATGTTTCTGATAACCGAGTATCTCTTCCTGTTTGGTCTTCTAAATCTAGAATCGTTAGATTGAAAAAATTAAATTCAGATTTATTATCTGAAATCGAACCCAGAGAAATGTCTTGGGAAAACTTTAAAGAACATATGGTTCCGATTCTAGAAGACAAAAACCGACTAATTAATCTAAACTTGAGCGGTAAAAACTTAACAGGTTTTGATTTAGAAATTAGTTCTTTAATTAGAAACTTAGAGGCTCGCATAAGCGTCTCCTAACAAGCTATTCAAGACGGACGCTAAACAGTTGGCTAGCTTCGTTCCTCGCATTTTAGCCAACAATTTATCGCCGCTTAATAGGGCGTTATAAGCCCTATAGGATCTTCGGTGAACTCTAAACTACTGGATTATAAATTAACTTTTACATTATCAATTTTAATGATGTATCCCGGAGTCGCTTTTCTTTTGGTTTCAAATCAGAGGATTGAAAAGCTTTTGGTTTTTACGCTTGCTGTACTTATTGGAGGCTTCCTTTTCTATCAAAGTTATAATATCTTTAAAAGCGTTCAAGGGTTCTTGAAAAGGTTTTTTATTTCAACATTTCTTGTTAGTGGTTCTTTATGTATTGTTGCAATCACACCTGAAGCTAAAAATGCATCCGCTGGTGCTTTTTTGTTTTTGTTTATTCCAAGTTTGTTTATATCAATCTATCTTTTGTACAAGTCCAAGCCTGCGTTAAAAGTTAAAGCATTGTACAAACGGGCATATAACAAGCCACTCAAGCAGGACAAATAACAGTTGGTTTTGTTCGCTTCGCTCTCTATTATAACCAACTATTATTTGCCTCTTAGTGGGGCGTTAGAAGCCAGTGAATGAATCTAGCTCAGAAGTATTTAAAATTTATAAATGACGGGAATGCTCTTTGGACTGAATTATTAATTATTCTTCCAACTTGTATTACTACATATTTATTATTTCCTGAAATCGAATATACTCTTAAACTAATTATCAGTGGCATCTTATGTATCTCTATCGTAATTATTCATTTTAGTATTGGTATTTATTCACTCATAAAAAGGGATTATGCAAGCTTCTTAAACTTCGTTGTTCTACCAATATTTATTGGTGTTTTTATGTTGGTATTTGGTTACAGGTAAATGGCTTCTAACAAGACATTAAAGCAGGAAAATTTACAGTTGGCTGTTTTCACTGCGTTCAACATTTTAGCCAACTACAAATTTCCTCTTAATGGGGCGTTAGCTACCAAGGAAGTGTTGTGGAGTTTATCCCAAAATATTTAGCTCAAAAATTTAATTTTTTTGAATCTATTTCAGTCCCAAAGTTCTTTTTACTTTTCTTTGGTGTATTCCTTATCATTGCTATCATATCAACGCTGCTGGGTGAGTATATCGCCAATATCTTAGCTCCAATTTTTGGCTCTTTAATTTTAATTTGTTTTGCTGGTTTTGTGTCAGCTCAGCATTTTTCTAGAAAACCTTGGATTCCATCAAGCCCTCTAATTGTTCAATTTACTTCGCAGGCATGGTTTAATTATGTGCTGTCGTTATTGTCTTTTGTTCGCCATTGGGGTGTTTTAGTTTTTGTAAATGTAGCAATGATTATGGTTTTGTTTATAAATGTAGCTGCTATTATGCAGGCAATTGGTAGCTAACAAGTTACTCAAACGGACGCTAAACAGTTGGCTAGCTTCGTTCCTCGCATTTTAGCCAACAATTTATCGCCGCTTAATGTGGCGTTATATTTTAAAGGAGTTTACTTGATTTATGGAGCCTGATTTTAGTTCTTATACATACAATGAGCTTCTTGATGTGGTGGAACATATTGATAAAGATGCATACCCTGAAAGATATTCAACAGTAATTAACTTGATTAAGGCTCGTGATTCGAATCATGAAAAGAAAACTATGCCTTTGGCATTCTATGATTCTAAATGCTTTACTAAAAAAGGTGAAATTGAACAATTGGCGATTGTTTTAACACCTCACTTGATTCATGAGTATAAATTCCAAGAGTTTTACAACTTTAAACAAGTTAAATTAATTATTGCAAAAGCAACAGCAGAAACCAGTCCCCAGTTGCATTACGCATATGCAATGTTTTGTTCACCCGACGATTTCTATCAATATTATGACAAACAAACATTCGACTATCAGTTTCTCAGGCTCGAAGTTTCATCATTATTTTTTGGTGAACCTATGCTTTTTACAGTTAGATTATTAGTTAGGTTTGCTAACGGGGAAAATATGAAGGGTAGTTATCGACTTCATAAATATACTCATAATGGGCCATCTGGTGGGGGTGGTGCTAGTATGATTAATTAAGTTAGATATTTAAAATATAACAAGCCACTCAAGCAGGACAAATAACAGTTGGTTTTGTTCGCTTCGCTCTCTATTATAACCAACTATCATTTGCCTCTTAGTGGGGCGTTATACGTACAGGAGGGTTTTGTGCTAGATGAAATAATTTTGCAGCTTAAGGATAAAAAGTCACCTAAACGACGCTCTGCGACTAAGAAATTACGTAAACTTAAAAATATTGATGCTGGCCCCTTTCTATTAAGTGCCTTAAAAGAAGAACTTAAAGATTTACGTACTTGGGAAACTCAGTATCAAATGATTATGGCCATTGGAGAATGTGGCTATAAACCTGCGCTGGAATTCCTTCAATCACTTGCACACCAAACTTTCGAAGCGACAATGGTTTATGTCGCTATAGGTGATGCAATCCAAAGATTATCTATGCAAAATGAACAGGATGTTACAACGATATTTGAAGCCATAGATACAGAAAACGACATGCTTATTGACGGAGCTATTCGAGCAATGGCAATGCTTAAAGTAGTGCCAGTGAATCTAGATATAGAAAAAATAATTAATTATGTTGCCGCTAAAAACAACAATGATGGAATGCACTTTTGGGTCTTAGCTGCTGCTCCAGGTTGGTCGGGGAAAAAGGTTGATGAGTATTTAGCTTTTTGTTCAACGTCAAAACGAGACGAGATAATAGATGCTGTGGAGTTAGCCCGGAAACAAAAATATAAAAAATGGTTTCCGTTGTAGGTACGTATAACAAGCCACTCAAGCAGGACAAATAACAGTTGGTTTTGTTCGCTTCGCTCTCTATTATAACCAACTATTATTTGCCTCTTAGTGGGGCGTTAGTTTGCAGGGATAGCATGTGCTAAATAAAGAGTTGAGTGAACAATTAAAGAAAGCTCATTTTAGCCTCAATGAGCTACTGAAAGTTGAACCCGATAGTGAGCATAAGGTGTTACTCGACCTCTATCGTGATGTTGAGTTTGGATTAAAGGATGTAGGTGAATATCCTACTGCACGTCATCTATTTTGGAGTAATCCACAAAATGACCTGGAAAAAAACTGTCTCAATGATGCAGTTTTGGTATTCCACTTATCAAATATAGTAAACTAATCGATTGATAAATGGATTGGTCCAACTATAAGACGTTCAAACGGACAAAAAACAGTTGGCTGTTTCACTCCGTTCACAATTTTAGCCAACAATTTTTTGCCGCTTAACGTGGCGTTAGAAGTTTTATCAAGGATGGTGTTCAATTGAAAAATTTACTTATTCTCATCGTTATTTGTGGAGCGGCATGGCAGTTCTACTTTAAAGACAGCTCCATTGTTGAAACCACTCACAAAAAAACTGTATCTGAATTCTCAAATAGTGATGCTATGAAAACATTAGCTCAAGCTAAAGAGATAGCTAAGCCTAAAGTTGCTTATAAATGCGATGGCAGGCAGCATTGTTCTCAAATGACTTCATATGAAGAAGCAAAGTATTTTATTCGTTACTGTCCTAATACTAAAATGGACGGTGATGGAGATGGTATTCCGTGCGAAAGACAGTTTAATAGGTAGGGTGCTTTCAAACTTCTAACAAGGCGTTCAAACGGACAAAAAACAGTTGGTTGTTTTCACTCCGTTCAACATTTTAACCAACAACTTTTTGCCGCTTAATGTGGCGTTATGTGTAAATCATGAATAGTGAGCTTCGAAAAATAATCTCCGACTTCCAAAATAAAGTCGTAGAAGCCAACGAGCTTCTAAAGAAGTTTCTTGATACTGACAAGCCTCACAATTGGGGGGTGTCGATTGAACAGGTAGGTATGCTTGGAGGTAAGCATAAATACTTTTTCCACGGCGTAGGTTGTAAGGTTGAAATCAGCAAGAAGAATGTAGTCGATTTCGACTATGGCTCCAATGGGCGTATTGATGGTTTCGATGAATGGAGACTATGTGGTTTTGTTAATACGCGTAAAAAGCAATACCCCAATGTTCAAGAAAGTCACATTAAACAAAGGTTTCAAGAAGCTATTGAGGCCAAAGAAATAAAGAAAGCGGATTCGAGAGAATATGGCAACTTATACTATCTCGTGGCAAACACATAACAAGGCAATCAACTACGCGCCGGTTATTGCGGCGTTAGCATACTTTAATTAGAATCGTGGTAATCAATATGGAACATTTAAATGAAATCAATTTGTAAAACTATTCTTTTAGGACTCCTTTTAGTTGGAGTGTCGTCTTGTTCTGATAGTGATCAACAACCAGATCCTGATTTCGTCCCCAAAAATATCAATAGTACCTTTTCTAAATCAAATAGCCCTGTTGTTCTTATTGATGAAGCTCATAATAACTTCCTTACAAAAAAGGGCAGATACAAGCCTTTTTCTCAAGTTCTGTCTAGTGATGGTTATACTGTGAAATCTAGTAAAGAAAAGTTCACTTTAACTTATTTAAAACAAGCGGATATATTGGTAGTCGCAAATGCACTAGATAAAAATAGACAGGACTGGAACCCTCCATTCGGAGATGCATTTGACGAAGGAGAAGTTGAAGCCGTTAAACAATGGGTATCACAAGGTGGTTCTCTTTTTCTAGTTGCCGATCACACACCTTTTCCAAAAGTTATAGAAAAACTATCATCTGCTTTTGGTTTTGAGTTTAGTAATGGTCATGTCCGTGACGCCTTATTTCGCTTAGATAATAAATCCCTTATAGAACATTCAATAACCCAAGATATCACTCAAGTTAAAACATTTGGTGGTTCCGCTTTTCAAATACCTGAAAGTGCACAGCCCCTTTTAACTCTAGGTAAAGGAGCCACATCTGTTGTGCCCGAGATACCTTTTCAAGTAAATGGCAAAACTCCAAGAGTATCAATGAATGGCTGGTATCAAGGAGCAGTTTTGGAAGTTGGAGAAGGTCGAGTTGCAGTGTTTTCTGAGGGGATGACGTTCTCATCGCAAGTTACGGTTTCAACGGGTAAAAAATATGGTTTAGTCTCAGATGGTGCGGAACAAAATGAACAGTTTCTTCTAAATGTCATGCATTGGCTGTCAAAGAAAATTTAAACGACAGGTGTACCCAGTATGCTAACAAGTCACTTAAAAGGACAAATAACAGTTGGCTATTTGCTCCTTCGTCGCTTATTTTAGCCAACAATTTTTAGCCGCTTAATATGGGCGTTAGTTGCCTTATGCCATCACTTGTAGCGCATTAATCAAATTTAAAGTAAACTGTAAATATACGACCGCATGTTAGGAGATGTTATGAAAGCTTTATTAGGTAATCTAGCCAAGAAAATAAAAGGCGATCCTTCTGGAAGTGAACAGTTGAGAGCTTTTATATCTAGTAGCTCAAAAGAGTACGAAGTTATCACCTTGTCAAACGGTAAAAAATATCGAGTTTCTACTTCTCCTAAAGAGAAAGCCGTGGCATGAATATAGCTTTTCCTGCTTTTTTTATTTTAGTACTTATTATTCCCGGTTTTATATTCCAAAACTCTTACGAAAAACTAGAAAATACAAGTATAGAAAAAAAGCCATTTGATGTTTCTTCATCTTTGGCTTTTTTTTATGCGCTAATTTTACATGTTTTTTTAATTGCTGTTGTAGTACCTCTATCAGGTAACGAAATTAATTACGATATTTGTGTAAAACTATTAACTGGCTCTAAATCAATCTCTGCATCTGATTTAGGAGCTATAAGCGGTAACATCACTAAGATTATTTTATATTTTTCTAGTTCTTTTTTACTTGCGTATATATTTGGGAAATTTTTTCAAAAAATAATTTTTTATTTTAATCCCTACAAATCATCAAAGTATGCTTTTGACACTCCATGGTACTATGAGCTTACAGGTAAATTATCTGAAACTCAGGACGCAGAATTAATTAAATTATCCTGCTTAGTTGAGTCTAATAATACATCCTTCTTATATTATGGTGTTCTTGAAGATTTTTATCTTGATTCTAATGGGCAATTGAATCGAGTTGTTTTATCTGGTGCAATGAGAAGACCAATAGAGTCAGACGATTCTGAACCAACAACCCCACCAACTACACGTTTTTATGAAATAAAGGGAGATCGCCTTATCCTCAAATATGAAGACATTAAAAATATAAATATTGAATACCTTTATATTATTGAGGAAGAGTAGGCAACTAACAAGTTGCTCAAACGGACACAAACAGCTGGCTGCGCTCGTTCCTCGCTATTATAGCCAGCCATTTTTAGCCGCTTAGCAAAGCGTTAGCTGTACAAGGGAAGTTGTGTTTAAAATTCTAAAGTATTTAATAATCACAGTCCTATTTTTTGTTTCAGTTACATATTTATATGTATTTCGTGAGCAGGATATAATAGTCGATTTTATTCCTCCACAGTTTGAATTTTGCGATAAACTCATTTCTAAAGGTGATGCTGAGTACGACGCTTTAGTTTTACTTTTAAATAACAATAAAAGTGGCTGGGTTTCTTCGTTTGTCAGCTATGCTCCAAGCCAAGTTTATTACTCCCCAGCTTTTAGTGTTAATATTTTAAATAGTAATGTTGTAGTTTCATATAAAACTGACAATGGTTTCCCTCAATTAGTAAAAAAAATAAAACATGACTTGGGTAGTGTATGTGCAAAGTACAGCTAACAAAACCTTCAAACGGACAAAAAACAGTTGGCTGTTAATTGGGCGTTAGCCGTATAGTTGTAACCTCGAACTTTTGTGATACTATAGTGATACATTATTTGCGTTCTAAATAGGATTTATCATGAGAGTTGAACTTGTTACGACACTTAAGCGTCAAGCTACAAAAATTTTAGCTGAACTTCACATATCCAAAGAACCTGTGTTAATTACTGAGCATGGGCAACCATCGGCATATTTAGTTGATGTTGACGATTATGAATTTATGCAGCAAAGAATGGCAATTCTTGAGGGTGTTGCACGCGGTGAGCAAGCAATTAAAAGCGGTAATACATTCTCGAATCAAGAAGCAAAAGAGAAAATGAGCAAATGGCTGAAATAATTTGGACATCTCCAGCTCTTGATGATTTAAATGATATTGCTGAGTATATTGCTTTAAGTAATATTGATGCGGCTAAGAAATTGACTCACAAAATATTTGACAAAATATCTAGGTTAGAAGACCATCCTGAATCAGGTAAAAGACCACTTGAATTAACTAACTTAAATTACCGTGAAGTTAATGTTAATCCTTGTCGTATTTTCTATAAAGTGGATAGCGACAAAGTTTATATATTACATGTCATGCGTCAAGAGCGAGATCTTCGTAGATTTCTTCTACAGAGCTAAATACCGCTAACAAGGCGTTCAAACGGACAAAAAACAGTTGGCTGTTTCACTCCGTTCACAATTTTAGCCAACAATTTTTTGCCGCTTAACGTAGCGTTATAAGCCCGTAATAGCAAAGTCGATCGCTGCAATAATCTCATCTCTTAATGATTCAACCGAGCCAACAGGGCTTTTGAGTAAATTTGCTGGCATCGATGAAATCTGAGGAGTGAGTAAAATGAATTGTTCATTTTCATATTCTATCGCTGGAGTTAAGCCATTCATTTTTTCATTTCTAAAATGACTAAGCTTCCCTAAAGGGAGCACAATTCTAGTTGCAATATCGCTAATTAACGCATTTTGGATATCAATTATATAAGGATATGCTTCTCTGCTTTTTTTACTTGGGTTTATGTATACATCAAATTGTGCCATTAAAATTCTCTAAATTCGTCACCAAAACAGCCATTTTCATCTACAAAATCATTGTAGGCTTTTATAGCGTTTTTATTTTCTTTTACCCATTTTTTAGCTTCAATACTTTTCAATTTATCTTTTAATGCTTGCTCTAAAGTTGCAGATAAATTAATGTTAAGTGCTCTTGTTCTTTTTAGTAAGTCACTATTTAGACTAAGGTTTGTTGCTTTTTTAGGTGCTTTAAGATCGTATAATGCTTGCATAGTATGTCTCCAAGTAATCATTACGTTTATTATGCGCACTCTAATGCGTATTGTAAAGGGCATATAACAAGCTATTCAAACGGACGCTAAACAGTTGGCTAGCTTCGTTCCTCGCAATTTTAGCCAACTATCATTTGCCTCTTAATGGGGCGTTATATTTTTTGGTCAAGTCAGGTATATCTTACACATTTTTACATTTCCCCAACATTAATCGAACATTTTAAAGTTCAACTCTAGATATTATGCTCTAAGTTATTTAGTCAACAATTTTTAGCCGCTTAACAGGGGCGTTATATTTTAAATCATCATATGGAGTAATTATGAAAAAAAATAGTTTAATTTTAAGTGTACTTTTAGTGGGGATCACTGCTTGTTCAACGGTTACTATAAAACCGGAAGGGCAAAATAAACTTGTCAATAAACCCACATACCAAGATTCAAAACCATTTTATTTATGGGGGCTATCTGGAGAACATCGTGTTGATGTCCTGAAAGTTTGTAACAAAAATGAACCATTGCAAATGCAATCACAACAAACATTTTCTGATGGTGTTTTAGCATTAATTACACTAGGTATTTATGCACCACATACAGTGAAAGTTTGGTGTCCTAAGGAAGAATCATAATGAAAAACATACTGTTAGGCGTTTTATGTGTTACTTTGTTTTCCGGTTGTTCAACAATCCATTTTGATAAAGGTGATCAAGTTAAATCAAATCAAACCACTCAATTATGGCATCATAACTTCGCCCTTTCTTTATATGAGGGCTCGCCAGTTGTAGACCTCCAAAACGAATGTGGTAACACGCCTTGGGCATCAGTAAAAACCGAATTAACTTTTATAAATGGTTTGGCTAGTGGTGCAGTAAATATGTTGGGACCAATTTGGTACCCAAAAACGGTTGAAGTATCGTGTAAATAAAATATAAAAAGCCATTCAATTAGGGCTTTGACAGTTGGTTAGGTTCCGCTTCGCTACACATTATAACCAACAATTAAAAGCCTCTTAATGGGGCGTTATAACTTTGGGATATCCTGTGTCTAATTTTAAAATTTGTTTTCTTTTGGTAATCATTATGGTTTATTCCTCACATGCACATGCACATGCACATGCTTATTCTGATTCTCAAGTAGTTGCTGATGGATTGGCAATCGATCTAATGGAAACTTTAGATCTAACTTTTCAGGTAATCCCAGAATATGATGAAACTGAAAATGTTTTAGCTGGTTGGAATGGAGATGAATTCCAGTACTTTGTCGCGTTTAGTAAATTACCGGCTGGTTGGCTTAATGCCGAAAAATGGATTTCTGGTTTTATTAGAGATATTAATGCTGCAAGTGAAACTGGTTCTTACAATCTATTAGATAAAGGTAACTACAAATCAAATGGGAAGTTTGATTTAAATTATATTGAAATTTCATTTATACCAAAGGGTGAACAAGAAACAAGGAAACAACTGGTTCATTTTATTACAGACCACAAAAATTCCTATTTAGCCTTTGCAACACCAACTTCGGATAACGGAGCGAACGTTCTTCAGTCGGAAGTCATTAGCATACTTAAAACATCACATTTACCTACTTCAAATATAATCCCTTTAGTTATTAAAAATGAAGATAAATACATTGGAATATGGAATGGGCAATATGTAGACAAAGACGATAAAGTTGTTCAAGTCATTTTTGAGTTAAAGGCAGATTTAACGTTTGCCCGTAAAGATTCAATAGAGGGCAAACAAGATAGCGTAAACTCAGGGGGGTTCTTTATTTCAAATAACAAAATTAGTTGGACGTACCTTTATGGTAAACCGACAAATCAAGAGAGCAGAACCAAAGAAACCAATACTATTTCTTCTTTCTCAGGAGATACTATGATATTAATCTTGGATAACTCAAATATTGAAATTGTGTTAAAGAAAGAAAGCTGATTGGTGTATAAAAGTTATAACAAGTTACTCAAACGGACGCTAAACAGTTGGCTAGCACTCGTTCCTCCTACATTTTAGCCAACAATTTCGCGCCGCTTAGCAGGGCGATATTTCAATAGGGACATTATGCGTATTCTGGTAGTTTTAATTTCATTACTCTTTCTTTCTGGTTGTATCGGTTTATCCGTTGGGTCATATGGAACATTCGAGTCTAAAAAAGAAAGTTTTAATCTTTCAGAGCAGCGTAACGAACAAGGATACGGTGAAAATAAATCATATTCTAAAGAGGAAGTAACATCTCTTTGGGGAAAACCAGATCAAATTAGTACCAATGGTTCTTGTGACGTACTCACATATCACGATGGTTATAATTGGTCTGGCGTTGGTGCTTTTGTTTTAATTGTACCAATTCCATTGGCGTTACCTACTGGAAATGACGAAACTAAAATTTACTTTCAAAACAACCAAAGCATAAAGTTAACTTCAGAATATGGGGAAATAACTGGGATGTTTGGTTATATGTGCGGCAGTAATAAGTGTGGTTTTCATGCAGGTGCTGTTAATACGGATAAAACTCGTATAATCCCTGTAACTTGGTGTAAGTAATTGAAATATAACAAGCCATTCAAGCAGGACTTTTAATGGGGCGTTAAATTTTTCTAGATAGCAGAGTTAACATCCATACTTTTATGCAGCACACGTACAATTAATATTTGATTTACTTTATGTTCTTTGTAATAAATTACGTGGCTAGCTTGAGGATATTTACTGTAACCCTCTCTGATGTAATCACAGTCTATTCCTAACTCTGGCTCCTCAGCTAATAATCGAAATGTGCTATCTAATATTTTTAAATAATCATTTCGTTGCGTGGTTCCCCATGTAAGTTGAGTGTATCGAGCTGTTTTAATTAAATCTGATTTCGCTTTAGCGGATAATACTAATTTTTCCATTAGTTATTTTCGTTATCTAATTCTGTTAATAAAGAATCATAACTGTAATCAGCTATACCGCTTTGTTCACCTTGAATAAGCATATTGCGTAAATTTAATAGTTTAGTTTCTTGATCTTCTAAAGCTCTTAACCCAGCTCGAACAATTTCACTCGCTGAACCGTAACGACCTGTGTTAAGTTGTTGGTTAATAAACTGATCAAAATGATCGCCTAGTGTGACGCTAGTATTTTTAGCCATAATGAAACCCTTGTTTGTACCAATATATATTAGATTATGGTATAAAAAATATAACAAGGCAATTAAACGGACAAAAAACAGTTGGTTTTTTCTCCTTCGTCGCTTATTTTAACCAACTATTATTTGTCCCTTAATGGGGCGTTATGAGTACTTATGGATTTGAGTAAACTATCAATCTTTGTCATTCCTTTCCTTATAATACTTATAGTTATGGAATTATTGTTGTACTTACGAATTGTAAAAGGCATACGTACTGAGATATTGGTAAGCATTTCTTTAACATTTTTATTTTCTGTTTTACTTTACTTGCTCACGCCTAATTATGGTTCAGCTAATGGTCTACTTACATTTATAAACCTAATCATAAATTTCTCTATTTTAATGTGTTTATTTATTGGATTGAATTTTTTGCTCATTAAAATAAAGTCGCAAATTGTCATCCAGTTATATGTTTTTCTTTGTACAGCTATCTCTGTACCTTTATTTTGGGTTATGTCATTGTATGTATCCTGTTACACAGGACAGGGTTGTTTGTAGGTTCTATAAGCCATTCAAGCAGGTCAGACTTTTAACCGTTGGTTAGGTTCCGCTTCACATTTTAACCAACAATTAAAAGCCTCTTTACGTGGCGTTTTATGCCAAGGAGTGGTTCAAGCCGGTGAGCAAATTAACACTGATCGAAGTTAAATTAAAAAGTGAGTACCTTTGGTTCTTTCGTATAGCTATGATTTTGGTTTCTCTTCCTTTTGTTTTTAATGTATACGAAACGTTAGCTACAAGTATTGCGCTTGATGGAAAGTATACTTTTGTCAAAGGCGAACATTGGGGCTATTACGCTTATTTATCTAAACATATGGCAATATCACTTTTGTTTTTTTGGCTTGGGACTTTTGGCTCTAAAGTAAAAACTAGTGACTAATTGGCATATAATAAGAAAACTAACAGGACTAAAAAATGCGAGCTGTTCACTTCACTCCATTATAGCCAACCATTTTTATCCTATTATTTGGGTGTTATACACATATGGAGTTAGCAGATGAATTCAAAGTTTAATATATTATATTTAGTTATCGCTTTAGTTGTTATGAATGGATGTAGCATTTATAGTGAAGATGATTATGGTGAAGCAGAAACAAATAAAATAGAATCATCATGCATCAATATGGAACCAGCTCAAGAAGCTAAATGTAAGGAAAGAGAGCAGACGTTAATAATCAGTTTAGGTGCTGATGAAAACTGTAATCATCCCTATGAATATGAAAGAAACAAATGTAAAAATGAAAAAGTAAAACAGAAAAAGCAACTTGATGAGTCACTTAATAAGCATGTGAAATAATAGGTATAACAAAGCATTCAAAAGGATTTGAGTATGTTGAATTAAAGGTGTTTATAAAGCGATTTATTGCTTTAGCTGTTCTATTTAATTTACCGCCAGTGATTACCCCACTTTTTGTATCTATTGTCACTTTTTGGGTCATATGTGCTGCATTTCTAGCTGGTATTAGCTTAATATTTTCACACCGTGGCAAAAATGCCTAACAATAAAATCATCAAGGACAAAAAACAGTTGGTTTTTTCTCCTTCGTCGCTTATTTTAACCAACTATTATTTGCCTCTTAATGAGGCGTTAGCTATACAGATCATATTTTGTGGCACTAGCTAAAATTTACAAAGGACAGCATGAACAATGAATACGAAAAATAAAAGTACAAAATTACCTCTAAATATTCGGCTTCTACTAGGTGCTTTTGCTGTTCCTTCATTATTTTTAGCGTATATGATTGGCACAATGGCATTGAAAGGTAATTACCAAGAGGTTGATTATTTCGAATGGATATATTCATTGCTTGGTTTTGTTGCCATTTATATCGCAATATCTGGAAAACGAGTGTTTTAGTTTTCGTCAATTGGAATGTGTAAATAGTGTATAGCTAAGAAGGCTTTCAAACGGACAAAAAACAGTTAGCTGTTTTAACTCCGTTCAACATTTTCGCCAACAATTTTTGCCCATTAACAGGGCGTTATGTGTTTAAGGTGTATCGACTATGGATTGTCCAAATTGCAACGAAAGAGCTATCAATTTTACAGCTTGGATCAGAGCTAGAAATGCATTCTCAACAAGGTGTATCAACTGTAATGTTCATCTGAAAGCTAATGCTTTTGTATATTTCAATTTTATAATTACTCTACTCGTTATGTTTTCATTATTTCCATATGTTAACGATGCATTAAATTATTTTGATTTACACATTGAAGTTTCAAAATTTAAAATTGTTGTTTTGCTACCTGTTATCTTTATAGGTACTGCTTTATGTTGGTTTTTTGGCGGTTACAAGGTCAAAGTAAACACATAATAAGCAACTCAATACGGACACAAACAGTTGGTTTTGCTCGTACCTTGCAAATTATAGCCAACTATTTTTAGCCGCTTAGTAGGGCGTTATGTAACTAGAAGAGTATCGTGATGGAATTAAAATTTGTTTCAGAAAAAACTATTAACGGGCTTAGTATTCGAACTGACAACGCAACAGAGATGGATCCTAATAAAGGTAAAATAGGAGCTTTGTGGCAAGCTTTTGATGAATCGGTTCCAGTGGATTATAAAAGTGGCGAAAGAGTATATGGTGTATATTCTAACTATGAATCAGACCACACAGGAAAGTTTACTGTTCTTGCTGGTTTTGACGGAACGTCTTTTCCATCGAATATAAATATGGAAAAGATAACTATTCCTGAAGCAAAATATCTTGTGTTTACGCATAAAGGCGAAATGCCTCAAATAGCTATTGATGCTTGGACAGAAGTTTGGAATTATTTTTCTAACGTTAAAGAAGAACATATAAGGCTTTATACAACGGATTTCGAGTATTACCCAAACGGAAATGAAATAGAAGTCCATGTAGCGGTTAAATAGTTACATAGTAAGCCATTTAACAAGGACAATAAACAGCGGGTTTTTGTCACTTCGTTCGTATTTTAGCTCGCTATTTTTTGCCCGTTAATTGGGTGTTATGTGCCAAAAAGGATTTAGGTTATGCCTGTAAATTTAAAGTTAAATTATGTAGAGTTTCCTGCTAAAGATATTCCAGCTACAAAAAAGTTTTTTGAGAATGCCTTTGGTTGGAGTTTTATAGATTACGGTCCCGATTATACTGCTTTTGCAAATGAAGGATTGGACGGTGGTTTTTATAAATCGGACTTATCATCAGTAACCTCAAACGGTTCTGCCTTGCTCGTATTGAAAACGAATGATTTGGAGCAAGCTCAATCAATTGTAGAGTCTTTTGGTGGCAAAATATCTACTCCAATTTTCTCATTCCCTGGTGGTAGTCGTTTTCACTTTATTGAACCTAGTGGTAATGAATTTGCTGTTTGGTGTTTATCTGGCACATAACAGGCGATTTAAGCAGGACTTTTATCAGTTGGCTAGGTTCCGCTTCGCTTCACATTTTAACCCACAATTAGAAGCCTCTTAATGGGGCGTTATGTTTACATTCAATTACCATCATAGTTAAATAATAAGGATATTATGAATCATTTAAATAAATTACACATATCATTGCTATTAGGCATGACAATCTCAACTTTATCTTCCCAATCATTTGCTAACAATAATATTGTAAAGTTCATTGATGAATTACCTCAAGAAATAGAGAACTTTACACCTGATAAATTGGAAGAAATGGGAAGCCCTTACGACAGAGATATTTTAGTTTTATCTGCAAAATATTCGTACCAGCAGGATAAGTGGCCTAGTGATGCAATAAAGGTAGCCTCAAAGCATATTAGGTTTAATATTTGTAAAGAAAAAGCAGGGCATTATGTTGACTTTCTAAAGGATACAATTAGAGCTAAAGAGTTCGGAGAACCATTTACTTTCAAGGATATTGTTAATTCAAATAATGGTTCTTATTTTATTTCAATCCCACTAACAGATATACAACGAGAACATCCAATTAAAGGGCCAATACAATTAGCTTTTGAACATGGGTGGAAAGATCAAGGTACATATAAAATAAATGATTATTTCAGCGCTTGTTTATCTATTCCTCTATCAGGATATATAAATGCTTTCAAACAACATGGTTTTTTTGTTGGTGCTTATTATAATTTGTAGATAGTGCTGTAAACATAACAAGTCGTTAAAACAGGACAAATGATAGTTGGCTTTTTCACTTCGTTTAACATTTTAGCCAACTATTTTGACCCGTTAATTGGGCGTTAGGTACACAGGACGTGAGGCGTATTCATCATGAATCGTATATTGATTCCAATAGTTATTCTTTTTGTTTGGCTTAGTCAAGCAGGCTCAAGTAGTTTAAAGAACATTGAATATGCAGAAATAGTTTCTGAACTATCGCGTACCTCGGAGCTTGGAGAATGCAAAATATCTGTAGATATCACCAGATCTTGGCCGTTCTCCTGGACAGCAAGGTCTGCGAGTATAAATGTAAAGACTCAGGATATGGCTTTAACTTCTTTTACTAGTAAGTTTAACGCGCCAGACAGATCATTCCTAAAATCCCATAATACCAATTATCATTTTACTTGGAGTCGTCAATTAAGAGACAGGCTTGTTGCATCTTTTGTCGATGTAGAGATACAACCAAATGGTAGCGTTTATGCTGTTACTATTGGTAATTGTCCTAACTATGCAGATAATAACGAATTAATAGGGAAATTAGAGTATTGTAATTCACCCGTACAGGTAATAAAGTGCACATAAAAGCTGTTTAAGCGGGACAAATTACAGTTGGTTGGTTCCGCTCCGCTTCACACTTTTGCCGCTTAACTAGGCGTTATGTGAATCTCATACTAAGGAGCACAAATGAATAAATTTATATCAATCGTAGCTGTTTTAATTACTTGTCTTTCAACAAATGTGGTAGCCAATGAAGATATGGTTGATTACGATAAATTTTTTCAAGCATACTATAAAGCAAAGGTAAAAACTCAACAGCCTAATGCTTCTAAAGAAGATTTAGAACATTACTTATCATTCTTAACTGATGATGTAGGCAATCAACATTTCCCTAATGCTCCCGATGATTCTAGAGAACCGGATGGGAAAGAAATGATGCGCAAAGGGATGACTCGTTATTTGGGTGTCCATACTAGTTATGATTCAAAATTAATAGCGTATATTGTTGGTTACAACTCAATTGCATTTAAGCATAAATTTTCTGCTAAAGGTCTACGCTCAGATGGTTCAGAATTTAGTTATAGCAAAGTGGTACTAGATGTTATTGAGTTAGAAAATGGTCAGGTATCCGTTATTCGCAGGTACGGTAAATAATTCACCTAACAAATTATTCAAACGGAAAAAACACACTTGGCTCTTAATGGGGCATTTTATGTTTAAACTTTTATGAAATTACTTGCAGGTTTTTGGTACACACTTGTTGTCGTTGTAATTCTTATTGCAGCTCTAATGGGGTATTTAGATGAATATACATATGTTAATTGGAATAAAGCTCATTTAGTTGAGAAAGTCGGTATCCCTATATTATTTATTACTGTTATTGGCTTTTGGACGTTAATGTTAGAAGACTTTATTGAAAATGATGATACTGATCATCGGATGCTAATTGGTTTTCTTTTGTATTTTCTAAATTTAATTGCCATATTAGTATACTTTTGGGTTGTAGTTTATCGCCGAAAAAACATATAACAAAGCATTAAAACGGACAAAAAACAGTTGGCTGTTTCACTGCGTTCACAATTTTAGCCGCTTAATGCGGCGTTATTTTTATTAATCAAGGATGGTGTTATGTTCAAAAAATCACTGCTTATTTTATTATCTTATCTCCCTATTTCTGCTTTTGGAGCTGAATTTGAGTTTTCACTTGGGGCAGGTTTTCAATATAGTGGAATTATTGGGACTCAGTTTTCAGTAAAACATCAAGATAGTAAATATTTCATGTCAGTTGGGTTACCTGGATATTCAATAGGAATGCAAACAATTGTTTCAGATGATGAATATCATTCTGTTGGTTTTTCACTTGGTGAAATTCAAGGTATCTTTGATGGAGATAGCCGATATGGTTTTATAACTTATAATTATCATTTGGAAGGTTTTAAAGACAGTGGCTGGGTTTTAGGAGCTGGAGTGGGTGTCTATGATGAAGAATCATATACACCATTATTTAGTAATCAGCGTATCAACCCTTCAAGAAAGGCTATGTTTACATTAGATGTTGGTTATAAATTCTAAATATAACAAATCACTTAAAAGGACAAGTTACAGTTGGTGGTCTCGCTCCGCTCACAGTACGCCAACCAAAGTTAGCCCCTGAACAGGCCTTATAGGTTATCGAAAATATGGAGTTTTGAATGAGTACAGTTAAAAATAATACGGAAGTTTATGAAGATTTTAAAATTAATGTAAAATTAAAGATTTCTGCGCTTTGGGTAGCGGTTATGTTTTGTTATGTTTACGGTGACTATATACAGATTTATGTACCTGGAATATTAGCAGATGCTATGGCAGTAAAAGTAACGGCTGAAACTCAATTAGAGTTTTTTGCAGTTGCTTTATTAATGGCAATGCCAAGTGTGATGATATTTTTTACCCTAGTGGTGCAACCTAAGATAAATCGTTGGTTGAATATAATATTGAGCACGCTTTATATAGTTATTCTTATTGCAACTAATTTGACAGAAACCTGGGTGTTTTACTTATTTTTAACAGCGATAGAGGTTTTAATCTCATTGGCGATTATTTGGTACGCGTGGAAATGGCCTAAAGCCGAAATACCACTAGCAAGTAATGTATAACAAGCTAATCCACAGGACTGAAAAGTGCAGGCTGTTCGCTTCGCGCCATTTTAAACAACAATTTATTGTCCGTTATTAGGGCGCTAGGTGAAATGGAGTTTACATGAAACTACTGGTAATATTATCGATGTTTGCATCATCAACATTCGCATCAAAATTTGACGTAGATACTTATTCTACTTCTTTGGATTTTGCTCAGTTTACACAGGTTCTCGCTACTAAGAAATCAAACGGTAGTTGGTGCTTTGCCACCTCAGTTCGGCACAATGACCAAGGGTGGGGGCATTACGCAGATGGTTGGGAAGTTATAGATTTAGACGGTAATAAACTTGGATACCGTCAACTTGCTCATCCTCATGATAATGAGCAACCATTTACTCGTAGCCAGTGTGATATAAAAATTCCATCAGAAATATCTAAGGTAATAGTAAGAGCCAAATGTAATGAACATGGTTTTGGCGGTAAGCCAATGGTTGTAGAATTGAGTGAAAATTAAGGTATTAACCTAAAAAGTGATTCAAACGGACGCTAAACAGTTGGCTAGCGCTCGTTCATCGAACATTATAGCCAACGATTATTTTTCGTATAGCAAGGCGTAGGTTTAAAATAAACTATGAGTCATAAAATTGAAATCATTGAAACTAATAAAATAATTAAAGTCACTTATAAAGGAGTTATGACTTTAGAAGAACGATTGTCTTCAGTTCATGAACTATGTTGTAATTTTAATGCTTTTAAGAGATTCAGATTGTTAATTGACGTTAGAAGTATAAAGCAAGAGATGACTAACGTTGAACAGGAAATTTTTGGAAAATATATAGCTACCAAAGAAGAGTTTAATATGGCCTCAGTCGCGGTGCTTGATAACATTGAAAAGCCTACGGATCAAATCGTAACTAAAGAAGCCGCTGAAATGGGGTATCAAATAAAGAAATTCAATAGTGAAAAAGAAGCATTAGCTTGGCTTGAAAATCAAACCTAACAAGCAAGTCAATACGAACAAAAAACAGTTGGTTGTGCTCGTTCCTCGCGAATATAGCCAACAATTTTTAGCCTCTTAATGGGGCGTTATATTTTAAGGATAAAATCTACCATGAGAGTATTAATCACAATTTTGTTAACTATGTTTTCTTTCTATACTTTTGCAGAGGAGCAAGGTGAAAAAGGTTTTAAAATGGATGTAAATGTATCTGGATTTTTTAGTCCTGAAGTAACTAAAGCTACTATCAAATCAGTTGTTCAAGGTTCTTCCGCTGAAAAAGAAGGGCTTAACGTTGGCGATGACGTAGTTGCAATTGATGGCTGTAAAATTCCTGGCTGTTCAGCTTCGACAGCTAAGAGCTCTTTACAAAAGAAAGTTGGTGATAATGTCGTTTTGAGTATGTTGAAGCCTAACGGTGAAACATATGAAGCCAATATCACTCTGCAATAAAAATATAACAAGTCGTTAAAGCAGGACAAATAATTGTTGGCTTTTGCTCCTGCGTCGCTTATTTTAGCCAACATATTATTTGCCTCTAAAAGTAGGCAATAGGTTTAACCATACATTGGAGTTCTTTTTAAATTATGGAAGAAGTAATAGTAGAAAAAAATATCGAAGTCGAATCAGTCGGTACAAATAAAGCGAAGAATGAAACATTGACAACAGAGCTTCATTTTGAATTATTAAAACAATATGCGTGGCTTTCATCTGCTGTCATTGGTGCAATAATAATTCTTATACAATTAAACGTTGTTGTAATTGGAAATGGTATCTATGTTTCATTAGCTTTTTTAGCTCTATCAATATTTTTTTCTTTGGTTGGGCAAGACCATATTGTTGATTCACTGCTCAAAGGTAAAAACATATATGAAATGTCTAAAATTTTAAAGGTTATTCGTGGAGCTTCTATGGGGTTTTTGGGGCTTGGTGCAGGTATTTTTTCTGCAGGCTTTCTTTAAACCTAACAGAACTTCAAACGGAAAAATTACAGTTGGCAGTTTCACTCCGTTCACATTTTAGCCAATTATTATTTGCCACTTAATATGGCCGCAAGGCATTTCGATAATTTTGGAGCAGTCAAATGGATGAAATCAACAATTTTATATCGTGCATTGAAAATGAGACCAGAAAATCGGATTCATTTGCGTTGTTATCTTTTTTGGAAAGAGTATCTGGGTATAAGCCTTATTTAAGTGGCAGCATAATTGGCTTCGGTAAATATCACTATAAATACGATAGCGGTCGTGAAGGAGATTCCGCAGTAATCTCGTTCTCTCCTAGAAAACAAAACTTAGTGGTTTATATAATGTCTGGTTTTGACAAAATCGAAGACTTATTACAGGAACTAGGTAAACATAAACTGGGCAAATCTTGTTTGTATATTAATAAATTATCCGATATCAAACTGGATGTTCTCGAAAAAATAGCTAAGTTATCCGTTCAGTATATGCAGCAAAAATATAGGTGTAAAAATGCCTAAGAAATTAAACAAGGACAAAAAAAGTTGGCTATTTCACTCCTTTCGCAACATTAACCAACAATCTTTTGTCGGTTAACGTGGCGTTTGGAGTGTCTGGATGGTTCTAATCTACATGTTCTTTGTTTTGTTGTATCTTGCGCCAATTGTAATATTTGTTTATCTTAAATTATCAAGAAAAAAATTAGCGTTTCCATCGAAAATCAGTCTTTATATTTTTGCCATTTCATACGGCTTAATAATATATTCAGTCTTTGGATATGAAGTTTACTTAGAATTTCAATTAAATAAGTTCGATCTTAATAATGACGGTATGTTTAATGGTTTAGAAATTACCGCATCTCAAGAGCTAGCGATGAGTAAGGTCATATCCGATACGGGAAGAACATTTGCTCCGCTTACAGGCTTTATATGTTCTAGTCTTATTAGTTTATTATCACTTTTAATACTTAAGTCGCTTGGTTTGGGTAAAAGTACCTAATAAGAAAATCAACAGGACTAAAACAGCAGGCCGTTCTCTTGGCTCCATTTTAGCCCACTATTTTTAGCCTGTTATTTGGGCGTTATATTTTACAAGGACGAGCATGGCACTTTTTAAACTATTTAAAGGCAAAGAAATTGGCGCATTAGGTCAAGTAGATGCGTTAGCTAAAACTTTAATAAAAACTAAGGTTAATGTACATAAGCTAGGCTTAGAAGACGGTTCCGTTGGTGTTGGTCTAAACATAGTATCTAAAGGTTTTTTGTCTTATTCTTCTTTACCTATTTCACTTAATGAAGCTCAAGCTAAAGAATTGGTTAATAAAATTAATGAAGCATTCAGTTTGAAGTCACTATAAGCCATTCAAGCAGGTCTTTTTAACAGTTGGTTAGGCTCTGCTCGCTTCACGTTATAACCAACAATTAAATTTCCCTTAGCGGGACGTTAGGGAGCAGAGATAGTCTCTGCGAATTATCAAGGAGTTGCGAAATGATTAAGTTTTTATTTTTGTGTTTGTGTTTGTGCATAATACCTACTGTTGTATTAGCTGCTAGTGATGAATTTTATGACACAAGTACGATTCAAGAAGTAGAATCTATTTATTGGCTAAATCAAAAGCAAGATAGTGCAATTATTTATGCTAGATGGGAAAATTTTAAATTAATAAAAAATTTTATTGATACCGTAGTATTAACGGCTACAACAACCAAAAATCCAGTCAACCTAGAAAGTTCTGACATATTGTTGTTAATGTCTCCAAATCAGAATGAATTGTTTAAAGTGTACTTTACTGATGGCTTCATCACTATAAATGGACAATCATATACTGCAGACTCAGCAGTAATATCTAAGTTTAGAGGAATTAATAATAGTAGGATTGTTAAGGGGGATTCAATAATTCCCAAGGCATTAAAACGCGCTTTTAAATCAAATAGTTAGAGGTGAATGGTGTTAACTGCTCTCTGACAAGCGCTCAAGCGAGTGTTATATGTATAGGATAGTCATGTTCAAACTGATAGTTTTAAGCTCAATCTTTATAGTCTCAATATTTTCACCTGAGGCGAAAAGTGATGAATGTAATTTTACTGGTATTTGGGATCACTCAGCTAAACCGGCAAAACTTTTTATTGATTTAACTAAAGGTGAAATCTCAGTTTATTCTCATAACTTAAACCCTGAGTCCATTGGTTTAGTTGTATTAAAAAGTCTTAAGATAGACTCAACGAAATCTTCTTGGGATGCAAAAATGTATAGTGCAGCTGAAGGTTCATTTGTCGATGTCCAAATAACGGCAAAAAGCTGTAATCAATTAAGTGTTGGGTTTCAAGGCGAAGAAGTATTAGGACTAGTTAGGTAATTTACATATAACAAGCTATTTAAGCGGGAAAATTGTAGTTGGCTGGTTCCGCTTCGCATCATATTTTAGCCAACTATTATTTGCCCGTTAATATGGGCGTTAGTTGCTTAGGAGATTTCTGTGTATTTCATCACTGCGTTTGGTTTAATAATGATCTGTCTAAGCATCGTCATGATTGTTAATCCAAATTATTGGTCAGATGGGATCGTAAGTTTCAGTAATAGAAGTTATTTCCATTGGTTCGAAGTTATTAGTCGATTAGTTGCAGGGGTTGTCTTTGTACTTTTTAATCAATCTACACTGTATCCTCAATTAATACTTAGTATTGGCTATTTACTCATCGCTGTTGGTATTGGGCTTGTAATTATGGGTTCTGATAAGCATCGTAAATTTGCTGTTTGGTCAGCTCATAATTTTAAAAGCACATTCAGGCCTGCGGGTGTTGTTTCTCTTATATTTGGTATCTTTCTGATTTATGTATCAACTATTGGTGTGATCAGCAACTAACAACACGTTCACACGGACAAAAACAGTTGGCTGCTGTTTGTTGCTCACCTATAGTCAACTATTATTTGCCGCTTAATATGGGCGTTATAAGCTACAGGGGAGGCAACACAATTTCTTAACTATTATCGGTGTGTTTGTCCCTTAACATCAAAGGATTAGTGTTTGCTTCCTTCCTTTTTTGTTGTAATTATTTTGTTTATAATTTGTTAAGCATTCTGTGTTATTGTTTAACTATTAAGTTTTGTGGCTAAGTGATGCGGTAATTTATGCTTATTACTTCCATCAGTACAGTGTAAAAGCTTGTTTTTTTTAACTAAATTGTTTGCTAACAAGACATTCAAACTACAGTTGACTGTTATCTCTGCGTTGTCAATTTTAGCCAACAATATTTTTACCGCTTAACGGGCGTTAGACATTTAAGGATAAATCATAGTATGGAGTTTCTAAAAAAGTTAATGATGTGGCTTGGTGGTCTATTTACGCTGATTGTAATCTTAATTATATTTTTAGCGGCAGGTTCATCTAGCTTTAAGGACGAACAAGAGCCATTTGTGCAACAGTTTATGGCTGATTTCAGTGAGCGCTGGGAAACACAGGACATATATGCTCGTTTGAGTAATGAATTTATTGAACAAATCAATACTCAAGAGAGTAAAATAATACTGGCCCAATTCAAAACGATGGGAAAAATTAAAAGTATTTCAGATTTTGAAATTGGTAATTACAATGCTCACACGTCTGGTACAACAGGCGAGTTTTCGTTCAAAGGCACTTTCGAAAACGGTGATGCTTTAATAAATATTACCATTAAAACTTCAGACATTGGTGTTCGTGTAGTATTTTTTAGGTTAACACCTTCAACACCATTTCTTGATGTTGAGCCAATAAATCAAAAAGCTTAACAATAACTTCAAACGGATAAAAACAGGTGACTGTTTACCTCTTAATTGGGCGTTATATTACAAGGAAAGTTTGTGCGCAAAATAACATTATTAACTTTAGTACTTATTTCTATTTGTGGCTGTGCTACAAAGCAGATAAATCCGGAACCTTCACCATTTAATTATCTTGAAGCTGATCAAAGTTTAATTGAGTTGCTCATTCAGAAAGGATCTAATGCTAAGAAAGTACACTGGGTAAGTTTTATGGTTGACTGCAAAAGTCAGCAACAAGTTGCTGAAATAATATCAAGAGCAAAAATTGTTGGCTTTGACGATGATTACATATTCTATTCTGAAAAAAGGAAACTTTGGTCTTCATCTTTAAGCGCTTATATGAAGTTGAATTTAAGTGAAATTTCTTCATTTAGAGCTAAATTAATGCCCTTAATTCCATCAAACTCATGCGAAACAGTAGGTTGGGGCGCATCGGTAGAAATGTAATATAAGCTATACAAGCAGGAAAAATAACAGTTGGCTATCTGCTCTTTCGTCGCTTATTTTAGCCAACGATCATTTGCCTCTTAATGGGCCGTTAAACGCAATGGGTTATCTAATATGGTTTGGAAGAAGCATCTCAAAAAAATACTATTTTTTCTATTGGCTCTAAATATAGGCAGAATGGCATACAATGATTTAATGCAACCATCTCAGGAAGAATTAAAGACATCGTTTGAACAATATTTTACTGAAAATGATGATCGTATAAAAATGACATATTTTCACGTTGATAAAAATACTGTAGGTTTAGCATTAGAATTAAGTGGTATAGGTGAAAATCTTGATTCAAATGATAAAACTAAAATAAAAACAAACTCTGGTAAGTACATAAAAGATAAAGTTTGTAGCGACGCACAGCTTGTAGAATATATAAACGCTGGGAACTATGTTTCTATAGATATTAGGAATGGAGATAGTGATCGATTAGAGAATATTATGAATTTAAGCTTTTCAAAAGGTTCGTGCGTATAAGCCATTCAAGCAGGGCGTTAGGCTTTTATTGATGTTTAGAAATTAATTAAAATTCATCACAATTAAAGGAAAAAATAGATGAGTGAAGTAACAGTGGAAAATAGCCGTACAACGAAAGGGTCTGCCAAAATAGTTTACATACTTTATATGGTCGGCTTAATCTTTGGTATAACCGGGATTATTGGCGTTGTAATGGCCTATATCAATAGGGACGAAGCACCTGAATGGTTAAAAACACATTATCAATTCCAAATTAGAACTTTTTGGATTGGTGCTCTTTTTATCTTTTTAGGTTCAGTTTTATCTGTGATCTTAATTGGTTGGTTTGTGCTGCTGTTTTGGATGGTTTGGCTAATAATTCGTTCGGTTAAAGGCATGAAAGCGCTTGACCAGGAAAAGGCTATTGATAATCCAACGGGTTGGTTTTTTTAAACGCCTCACAAGCTGTTAAAGCAAGACAAATAACAGTTGGCTCTTAATAGGGCGTTAGGTATCAAATATATACAAGGACAGTGTATGAAATCATATTTAGCATTTATATTTCTCTTGGTAAACTTTAGCAGTACAGCCAACGATGAAACTCTATTATCAACAAAGAAAGGACTTTATGATGTTGGTGGTTTTAAACTTTATTTAGAATGTTATGAAAACGATAAACCTAAGCTTATTTTAGAGCAAGGTTATAGCAGAGCAGGCTCGGATGGAGCTTGGATGAATAATGTTAAGCGGCTAAATAAAACTTTCAGTATTTGTTTATACGATCGTTTAGGGTTGGGGAAAAGTGAGAAAGGGCCTGTACCTTTTACCGTTTTTGATACGGCAAACTGGTTACATGAATTATTGTCTGTCGCCAATGTTAAACCTCCATATTATTTTGCTGGTGGTTCCTATGCATCCTACATTATTCGAGCTTACAATCATTTATATACCAGTGATGTTTTAGGTGCTGTATTCATTGACCCAGGTATTTATGGGTATTTTCATACAATGGCTACAAGATGGCCTGATGGCTTTGAAACAGAAAATAAAGATTTGCAAGATATAATGGAATTTGAGTTAGGTGTAAAAGACCCTATGTTTAAAAACATGGCTGAAAAAGTAGATCACCTTAAAAGTTATGAGTTAATCAAAGCTTCCAAAACTTTTGAAGGTAAGCCTCTTATTGTTCTTTTTTCAAAAACAAGTAAAGATTATATTAACCAAACACCTAGATATGATGAACCTTTTGTTCCCGACAGTATTGCTAAGCCTATGAATGATTTATATGCTAATACAATTAACAGTTTTAAAGCTTTATCGACTGATACTAAAATTATTTTTTCTGAATCAAAAAGACATCATCTACATATAGCAGATCCTGATCTAGTTGTTAGTATTATTGAATCATTGATTGGTGGTAATTGATGCATAGCAAGGCATTCAAGCAGGCATTTAAACCATTGGTTAAGTGGCGTTAACATTGTAATCAACAATTAAAAGCCTCTTGATGGGGCATTAGCTGTATTTGTAGTATCCTGCTATTTTTTTGAATATTTCTGTTATTTCAGGAGATTGCTCAATTTTTCTTAACTCCAATATTTTATTTTGAGCCTTAAGATATGCTTGTTCAAAGGTTTTATTATCAATTGTGATATCAGTTTTTTTCTGTTTGCCATTTACGATAATTTGAATATGTAAAATTTGCTTTATTGAACCACTTTTATTTTTTAATGTTCGTTTTAGTCCAATAACGGTTCCATCAGGATGAAATATCTTATTTATATCTAACTGCATACGTATTTGACGATATAGTCTTTTTTGAGAGATTTCTTTTTGTCTTTTCTCTGCTAAAATTTTAGCTTTGTCACCATGCTTGGCAATAGAAAAGTATTCTTGAATACCAAACACCTTATCTTGAACTCTATATCGCTTAACATTTTGTAAGTTTGGGTGTGCCATGACAGTCATAATTGTAATATTTACCTGCGTTTAATGGAGTTAATTATAAATCGTTCATTCCTTAAACTTATTAGCCAGCAGGATTATAGATATTTTAATGTAATATTCAAGCTTAAATAGAAGACAAAAATGGAGTTTTTTTCTACGTAACAAGTAGGTAACATAAGGCTAACAAGCCATTTAACAAGGACAAGTAAGAGTTCACTATTTGCTCCCTCGTCACTTTTTTAACCAACAATTAAAACCTCTTAATGGGGTGTTAGGAAGCTAAATGAAGGTTCAGCATATCATCGACGATTTAGAGTCTGTCTTTAGCAAGCAGCCTGAAACAAAAGACTATGATGTCGCCTTTGCTTGTTACTCAGAAGATGGGTCAGGAAGTATAGAAATTGACTACGTGGAAGCCTTTGATTGGGATGAAGATGAAGAATTTTTTCTTATTCCTGAAAACTGTGCGAAACACTATGAGCGAGAAGCCGTTAAGTATAAAGCAGCGCACTTTGTAGAAGAATTAAAAAACATTAAAATTGAGAACTTTTCAGAATTTGAAACTTATGTAAGAGAAAAGATTAAAATAGCAAAGGACGGTTCTGTTATTTCATTAAACTCACCTATGTGGGGAACAGGCGTTCACGATATTGAGAAGTTTGTATATTTCTATCACGGTAAAGAGAGAGCTTAGCTAAAGTAATACTGTGATCTCTTTTATCCATTATCTTTTCTTGGTGCCATTTGTAAGCCTAAAGTATCAGTAAAATTATAATTTATGTCTTTTGCGGCCTTAACTTAAATATTGCCTAATGGTTATGCTATTTTGCTATGACACATCAATAGTATAGTAATTAAACAATCAGGTCTTTCTAAATAACATCATAATCATGAGTAATAGATAGTGTTACTTAGAGTGTTAATTAGCGGTGGGATTTCATAACACAATATAGGTCTGTAAAAAGCGTTATAATTTTGCTGATTAGTCGTTTAGATTGGTCTTTAGGCATAAAAAAAGACGTCCTAGGACGTCTTGATTCATTAATATGGTCGGAGTAGCAAGATTCGAACTTGCGACCTCACGTCCCCCAGACGCACGCGCTACCAAGCTGCGCTATACCCCGAATCAGTAAACATTAAGAGGGTTAATCTGTTTACTGCCTGTATAATAATGGTTTAAATACTGATTGCAATATAAAATATAGAAAATCAATCTGTTAGTTTATTTATTGTTCAATTTCTCTGCCTGCTTACTAAACTGCTTAATAAAGTTAACCCCATCAATCATTAATGGAAAATCAGAGTTTACCATTATGGGAGCCGCTAATTGTCGAGAGTAGCTTTGGAAATTACCGTTTTGATCAATAAACACCGATTTGTCTTTACTAAATACCATCATGCCATCGTCCATGGTATTGGCAATAATACGGTCTTTGGATAACCGCAGAACATTTTTACCATTACTATAGGTTGTTTCATTAATTTCACAGTTTAACCATTCCTGTATAAGGGTTGGTTGAATATCCATGTGACTGGTTAAATGGCTCACTGTTTTACTTTTACTTTCAGGTAAAATAAGTAACGAAGGTTTAATAGATAAACTGGTCGCCTTGGTCTTATTGCCAACGGAAGTGATCCAAATAATATCTTTAGTTTGTTTTGTTTTTTGTGCTAGTAGCAAAGCATCCATAAACAATTCAAATTGGTAAGTATTACTGTCAGCAAAATAAAATAAATGTAAGCCTACAGGTAAGCTATTAAGCTTATCAGCAAAGACTAGTGATGAAATATTATCAAGTGTCGTTTGCTGGCTAAATAAATGTTCAAAACCTTGTGATTCTGAAACTAGTTCTTTATTTATCTTGTCATGGATCATTGTGTAAGAACTTGCCAACTTATTTCTGTCTAATAATTGAAAGAGTAAAGGGATCGCCTTTTGTTCTTCCAAGCCTTCTTGGTAAATACTAGGCAAGCTGTAAAACAAGTTAAACCACGCGTTTTTGTGTAAGGCGTTATCTATATGATGTTCGAGCGTTAACTGGTTTTGGGTGTTTCTCTGCTTGAATTGCTTGATTTGCTTATCTGTTAAGCTCACATCGTTAACCACCATAAATACTGATTTTTGTATTGGTGTTTGTGATACACACGCTTCATTGAGCAACGGGTATTGAGGAATAGCATTGGTAAAGGCTAGTGGGCTTGTTGTTCTTTCTATGTATGCTTCACGGTCAAACATACCGTATTTGGTGAGTAATGTTTTTGCCGTCGAAGGGTATGACAAAGGTAATACTGTGTCTTGCCTTAAAATATCATATTCTAAGTTCGCATCAGCCCAAATATGTAATAAGTGGCTAAAGAAAAAAGAACAGACTAAACCAATAACAACAAATTTTGCGAAGACGACTTTCTGTAAGTCTCTTAAATGTTTCCACGCATAATTACTCAGAATTAATTCAAAGGCTAAAATAAACAAGGTTAATACGATACTAACAAACCAAAACATACGGCTGTTATGTTGTATTTGCGTGCTAATTAGATCAACAATTTGTGCGCTTGAAGAAGCATTTAGATGGTAACCCAAACTGTTATATATATAAGCATCTAGCAGTAATATTAACAATTGCAGGGTAAAGACCACAGAGGCTGTTGCTCGAATAAAACGGGTATGTGGAAATATTAAGGTGATCGGGAATAGTATTAAAACAAAAGTCATAAAGGTTAAAAAACCCATATGACTAAACCACGTGGTGATTAAATAAAATTGTCCAAGGAATGTCTCGGGACCTCCTTCACTAAAAATATAAAAGGATGATAATCCAATGGCGGCAATTATATTAAAAAAAGTGAACCAATGGCTCCAACTGATCAGGTGTAACAGGCGCTTGCTATACGTTTTTGAATCAAATGCAACCATAGTTAATTATCATTCTCTTATTATTGTAGTTTATCAATTCTATATTTTATGAATATAGTGGTAATTATAGGACCGACTTTTTTAAAGCATTAGTGAAATTGGTTACAATATCAGCTCTTTTTGCTTCAGGAATATTTTTATTAATAATTTCTGTTAAGGTATTTCCTAAGCACATTAGCGCTAGATCAGGGGTTGCAGACTCATTAACTAAAACATTATGTAAATCTTGGATAATTTTTTCTACACGTTCATTCGAATACTTGGATACAATAGGCATCTTAAATACTTAATAGGTTATTTGATAGATTGGTACAAGTTTATCAAATGCCTGAACAATATAAAACTGGCCTTTAACTATGAGCTTAATTATTTCAAACATTGCCCTACATTTTTTAACCAAAAAAGAAGAAACCGGTGAAGTTGTGCTGCGTTTAGGGCCAGAATCTATCGAAATCAGCAATAAGATTGAAAATTTTGTTGATGGACTTCATAAAATCTATAATGCTAAAGCGAGTAAAGCCTACGGACATTTTACCACTATGCCTGCAGCAGGAGATACTGCTCGTTTTGTTGATATTATGGAAAGCTATTTAGGTGAATCACAAAGTTTTTATGCTTTTAGTAGTCAGGCGGCTAATTTATTAAAAAATGAATTGGAAAAATATAACCTGGCAGAAACCGGCTACTTAGTTGTTTGTCACTATGAGTACATGGGCGGTCGTTATTTACTTGCTACAGTGATCCCCGTTTCTGAACATTATTCTGTCGATGGCGAATTAAATATTTCTGCTGACAAACACCTTGATACCGCGCGTATGCAATTAGCAGCGCGTATCGATTTATTTGATTATAAAGAAAACCAGCAAGGTAATAAGTATGTTTCGTTTATCAAAGGTAGAGCGGGTCGTGTTGTTTCTGATTTCTTTTTAGACTTTTTAGGTTGTGAAGAAGGCTTAAATTCCAAAGAACAAACACAAACGTTAGTGCAGGCCGTTGAAGATTATGTTGCTGTTAATCAACTTGATGCGACAGAAAAACAGAATACTCGCAAAGAATTATTGAGTTACTGTAAAGAACAAAAAAGTGCTGCTCAGGATGTCTCCATTCAAGAAATAGGGCAAGTGATCAAGCAAGAGGGCGCCACTCAAGATTTTCACCAATTTTGCCAAGAGCAATCTTATCCGTTGGAAGAATCTTTTCCACATGATCAAACGGTTGTTAATAAGGTCACTAAGTACTCAGGGTATGGTAACGGGATCAGCTTGAGCTTTGAACGCAGTCACTTTGGCGAAGACGTTGTTTACAATGCGGCAAATGAAAGTATTACTATTTATAAAGTACCACCAAATTTAAAAGATCAATTATTAGCGTTATTGCAAACGGCTGATAAGAAAGAGCAAGACGCTCATCAATCTGAAAATACAGAATTTTAAACTTAGTTAACTAATTTATAGGTATAAAAATGACAACATTAACCATTACTCGCCCAGACGATTGGCATGTACATTTACGCGATGGCGATGCTTTAACGACCACAGTTCCAGATACTAGCCGTTACTTTGGCCGCGCTATTATTATGCCAAACTTAGTTCCTCCAGTTACCAATGCTGAATTAGCGACGCAATATCATCAACGCATTATGGCTGCTAATGTAAACGGCTCAAAACAAAGTACGCCATTTCAACCATTAATGGTGCTTTATTTAACTGATAAAACCACCGTACAAGAAATATACGACGCTAAAGCAACGGGTCTTGTTTTTGCTGCTAAGTTGTATCCTGCTGGGGCAACGACAAACTCTTCTTCTGGTGTGACGAGTGTTGATAACATCGCTGATGTACTTACAGCAATGCAAGAAGTGGGCATGCTTTTATTGATCCACGGCGAAGTGACTGACAGCCATATTGATATATTTGATCGTGAAGCGATATTTATTGAAACTATTTTAACGCCCTTAGTAGCAAAATATACGGAATTAAAAATAGTTTTAGAACATATAACCACTAAAAATGCGGTTGAATTTGTTGAGCAAGCAGGTGATAACGTTGCGGCGACAATTACCGTTCACCATTTATTATTTAATCGTAACGATATGTTAGTTGGCGGAATTAAACCTCATTACTACTGTCTACCTATTTTGAAACGTAACATTCATCAACAAGCATTAATTGCTGCAGCAACTGGAGGCAGTCGTAAATTTTTCTTAGGCACTGATTCTGCTCCTCACCCACAACATGCCAAAGAATCTGCTTGTGGCTGTGCGGGATCTTATACGGCACATGCTGCAATTGAGCTTTATGCTGAAGCATTTGAAGCAGCAGGGGCCTTGGATAAATTAGAGGGCTTTGCGAGTTTACATGGGCCAGCATTTTATAATTTACCCGTTAATAACGATAAAATAACTTTAGAAAAAGCCCAATGGCATGTACCAGCGACGATGTCGTTTGGTCATGATGTTGTTGTGCCAATCCGTGCTAACGATACTATTGCTTGGCAAGTAAAAGACTAGATTTAAATAGGAAGTAATAATGCAATTATTTGTAAATGATTTAACGGTCATTGATTTTTCATACTGTTGCCAGGAACGTGGCATTGTCGGCGAGAGTTGGATCGTTGATGTACTCCTTGATGGTGCTCTCAATGAAATGAGCATGGTGCTTGACTTTGCTGTGGTTAAAAAGCAAATTAAAGCAATTATAGATGATGCTGTTGATCATAAATTATTATTACCGATGAAAAACGAATGTATTACTGTTTCTGATTCATTACATCAGGAAAACCATGAATATGTTGATTTTATTAGTGAGCGAGCCAGTTACTATTTACAGTCACCAAAATGTGCTTTTGCTAAAATTACTAGCGATACGATTGATGTAGCATCTGTTACTGAGCATTTAACCGCAATAATTCTTGAGCAATTACCACAAAATGTTCAAGGTCTTAAGCTAACCCTTCGACCAGAGAATATAAGTGGCGATTTTTACCACTACACCCATGGTTTAAAATTACATGACGGAAATTGTCAGCGTATTGCCCATGGTCACCGTTCTACTATTCATATCTTACAAAAAGGTCAACGGGTAGCTGCATTAGAAAAAGCTTGGTGCTTACGTTGGCAAGATATTTATATTGCTTCAGATGTTGACCGTGTTGCAAAAGCAGATATTGAACTGTCAAATTTTGCTCAACATAATTTGACGCCCGATCACCATTTCTTTTCTTATACCGCGCCACAAGGTCGCTTTGACATAGCGGTTGAGAATAAGGTATTAGACGTTGTCGATTGTGACTCAACCGTTGAGCTTTTAGCCGACTTTATTGCCAGACAATTAGTTGCTGATAATCAAAGTGATGTAACGGTTGTTGCCTTTGAAGGTGTTGGTAAAGGCGCTATTGCAAATGCTTAATACTAAAAAAATTAAGCTTGTAACCTTTTGTTTAGTCGGTGTTTTTTTTAGTCCGCATACGTTTGCTGATATTAAGCTTTCGGGAGAAATAAAGCAGGGCGCTTTAGTCATAGGTAAAACAGCTAATAATAATGTTGTTACTTTTGATGGGAAAGTGCTGCCTTTATCTGCATATGGCGATTACGTTTTTGGATTTAGCCGCGATGATGAGAAAACACATCAATTAGTGATCACTCAGCCAAATGGTGAAAAAGAATTAAAGTCTTTAACACCGGCAAAGCGTCAATACGATATACAGCGTATTGAAGGTATTGCCAAAAAAATAATGAACCCAAATCCGAAAGCTATTACTCGTTCTAAGCAAGATGGCGCGCAAGTGAGTGCAGCCAGAAAAACCTTAAGTACTAAAACTGATTTTGCTAACGGATTTATTGCACCAATAACAGGTATTATTACTGGTGTTTATGGTAGCCAACGGGTTTTTAATGGTGTGCCTAAACGTCCACATTATGGTTTAGATTACGCAGGAAAAACCGGCGATCCAGTCAAAGCTCCCGCAGCGGGCACTGTGGTAATGTTCGTACCTGATATGTTTTATTCAGGTGGCACTATGATAATTGATCACGGTCATGGTATTACTTCTAGTTTTTTACATTTAAGTAAATCTTACGTTAAAACCGGTGACGAAGTTAAAAAAGGACAAGTTGTTGCTGCCGTTGGCTCTAGTGGCAGAACTACAGGTCCTCATTTAGATTGGCGTATTAATTGGTTCAATATGCGCTTAGATCCCGCATTAGCGTTAAGAGCTGTTGCCATTAAATAGAAAATATTAACGCTATATATTAAGGTCTACATTCATTTATTAAGTCAGTAGTAAGTTATACAAATAAATGAGTGTAGGATTAATTAACCCGTCGTTTTTTACCACTTTCAGCACGTTTCTTATTTTCACTTTGAACATATACCGTATCGGTTGTTGCCATGCTTGCATGGCCCAGATCTTCTGAAATATCTTTAAGAGGGCGCCCACGTTCAATTTCCATACTTGCACCGGTATGCCTTAACCAATGGGCAGAAGCTTCTTTCAATTTTAATGCCTTATTTTCACCTTCGGATCTACGCATATTTTCATGTGCTTGATCAAAAACACTTTGAACTAAACGGCGTAAATGTCGAGATGTCATACCACCTTGGCCACGAACTTTCTCAACAAGAATTGAATTTTCATTACTTGATGGCAAACCTAATAAACCTCGGGAAGAGCGGTAACGCTCTAAAAAAGGTAAGAAATCAAGAGGAACCGTGATGTCACGCAATTTACGGCTTTTTCCAAAGACTTTAAGCCACCAATTTTCATCATCATCTTGCCAAAAGTGTCCCATTGTAGGTGACCAATTTTCACGTTCTGATAGTTCGGAAATTCTTAAAAAAAGGGTTTTTAATGCAGATATAACAAATAAATTTCGTTCAAATAGTGGGTTTTCATCAGCCATTTCAATGGCTGTATCTAAAACATATTGCCATTGGCTAGCGGTTAAACGTTTAACTTCTTTAACTTGAGAGTCTATTATAAAATGTCGGCAATCTTTTTTAGCTATTTGTGCAGGATTACCAATGCAAAAATCCTCAGCCATTAAATAGTTGTAGAAAACGATAATTGCGGTAAACATTGATGAAAGTGTTTGTTGTGATGGACGATATTTTTTCTTATCAATGATGTATTCAGATTTTAGACTTTTAGGTGCTTGGATTTTATACGGGAACCAAAGCTCATTAGCCAAGGAATAGCCATTGGATATTTTGAAACGTTCTTGATTTGATGTACCAATCCAAGTAACTGGTGGCTGCCAACAAAAGTCAGCATATTCAAGTAAGTCTGATTTACGTAATTGGTCTATTGGTTTTTTCTTTTCAATAAATGACCACAAAAGAAAACGTTCAACGTCGTTTCTAAATCGGTCATAAGTGTGAGTAGATTTATTTCTACCTATATAAGTAAGGAAGATTTTCCCCCAATCAAATTGTTCAAGCCACCAAGGTTCATTTGATGAGAATATTTTATCTAACTCTGGGTAGTCATCAAAATCAAAATCACACAAATCAATGTATGGTGGATATAAAGGAACAGGTTTATTTAACAACATTATTTTGAAAACCAAGTAGATAGTACGTATAAAGGCAGTCTAAACCATTATACTCACTATGTCCAATACTGAAGAGTATCGGACATAGTGAGCTATGTGGAATATAGGGAAGTGCTCCCCGTAATTACTCGTAGATTAAAAAACTTCTGATCTGCTATTTTAGTCTTAATCTACTTTAATTTTTTTCATAAACTTGTCGTCTAGCAACGCGATAAATTACGAACGTTGTTTATCGCGTCAAGTGTTAAGGCGCTAACCCTAGTCGTTGAAATGCAAAAGCACCAATACCTACTAGCACTAATAATAAAACAAGCTTACTTTTAACGGCTGAAGTATTTCTGTAAATACGAGGTTTATGTTCTTGTATCACTTTAGCTTCAACACCTTCAATACGACAATTAACGGCTTTGCTTTTACCGTTAGTTTGCTTTTCTACTTCAAAGTAAATTAAATCACCTACTTTAGGTTTTCTGCTCATCTCTTTTAATGATGATATATGAATAAAGGTATCTTTAGCCAGTTCACTCGATTGAATGAAGCCAAAACCTTTATTATCTTTCCAACTTGTTAATTGTCCTTTGTGCATCACGATTCCATTACAGCGTTTGGTTATAAACTATTAAAGCTTGTTCTAGGGTAAATATCATAATAATTATCATTAAAAAAGACCAGTCGAATTTGGTTCGACTGATCCTCTTTACTATAACTTAATGACGTTAATATTACATATGGTCAATAATACAATCACCAAACTCTGAACATGTAACGAGTGTTGCACCATCCATCAAACGTTCAAAATCGTAAGTGACTGTTTTAGCGTTAATGGCACCTGACATACCTTTAAGTAATAAATCAGCAGCTTCAACCCAACCCATATGTCTCAACATCATTTCTGCTGACAAAATAACAGAGCCTGGATTAACTTTGTTCAAACCCGCATATTTTGGTGCTGTGCCATGTGTTGCTTCAAAAATGGCAATATCATCATTCATGTTCGCGCCTGGTGCAATACCAATGCCGCCAACTTGTGCTGCTAATGCGTCAGATATATAGTCACCGTTTAAATTTAATGTTGCGATAACACTGTATTCTGCGGGTCTTAATAAAATTTGCTGTAGCATTGCATCAGCAATAACATCTTTAATGATGATCTCTTTACCCGTTTTTGGGTTTACAAATGAACACCAAGGACCACCCGCAATAAAGTCAGCACCAAATTCATCACGTGCTAATTGGTAACCCCATTCTTTAAAGGCACCCTCGGTATACTTCATGATATTACCTTTGTGTACTAAAGTTACTGACTCTCTGTCGTGATCAATAGCATACTGAATGGCTTTTCTCACTAAGCGTTCGGTACCTTCTTTAGATACTGGCTTAATACCTATACCACAGTTCTCGGTGAAACGAATTTTTGTTGCGCCCATTTCATCGATTAAAAACTTAATCATTTTCTTCGCTTGATCAGATCCCGCTTTATACTCAATACCAGCATAGATATCTTCTGAATTTTCTCGAAAAATAACCATATCTACTTCGCTTGGTTTTTTAACCGGGCTGGGTACACCGGTGAACCATTGTACTGGGCGTTGGCAAACATATAGATCTAATATTTGTCTAAGTGCTACGTTTAATGAACGCATGCCACCACCTACAGGGGTAGTTAACGGCCCTTTTATACCCACTTTAAACTGCTTAAACATTTCTAATGTTTCATCAGGTAACCATGTTTCTGAATCGTAAACTTGGGTTGCCTTTTCACCGGCATAAACTTCCATCCAGTGGATCTTACGATCACTGTTATAAGCTTTTTCAACAGCAGCGTTAACAACTTTTATCATTGGCGGTGTTACATCGATGCCAATACCGTCACCTTCAATAAAAGGGATTATCGGATTATTCGGGACACATAGCTGCCCGTTTTCACAGGTAATGGCTTGACCTTCAGTCGGGATTGTTACGTTCGTAGACATATATGATTCCTCTTCTTTAGCACAATAACGTTAACAGGTATTAACTTTAAAGCTATATTGTTTGAATTATGGATAAAACTGCTTATTTTAGTATAGGTTATCTTTACTTGAATGTTAAAAATAAATGAAAAAGAGCTTCAACACTAATACAGAATAGATGATATTGACTATAACCGAGGTGAATAATTTAAACAACCGTTTAAATTATGTGTTTGAAAGCTATTAATAACCGCTAATGAAATAAAATAGCTTGGTGAAAGTTAACTATCTTGAGATAATTACTTTTAATATTATTTTTTAGGATTGTTGATGAAACTATTAGTACGTAACTTATCTCGCTCTACAACCGAACAAGAAATTCGGATTTTATTTTCAGCTCATGGTGGTGTCACCGAATGTACTTTAGTTTTAGACCAAGAAACGGGAAAATCTAAAGGTTTCGCGTTTGTGGCAATGCCTAATGAAGCAGAAGCTAAAAAAGCGATTAAAGCACTGCACGAAACTAGAATTGGTAGTAATAGAATTAGAGTGAAAATATCTAAGTAAGACTAATTATCATTATTAGCATTCAATAAAAAGGCTGAGTATCAATTAAGATACTCAGCCTTTTTTATCTTTATAACTTAACGAATGTTACGTTACAGTAAGCTAGACAATATAGTATTAAACGTTTCGCTTGGACGCATCGCTTTACGCGCTAGGTCAACATCAGCATAATAATAACCGTTGATGTTCATTGAAGGACCTTGAGCGGCATTTAATTCAGCAATAATTTTAGCTTCTTGCTTAGTTAATGCTTGAGCAATAGCAGTAAAACTCGCTTTTAACTCTTCATCATTTGTTTGTTCAGCAAGTGCTTGTGCCCAGTACATAGCAAGATAAAAATGGCTACCACGGTTATCTAATTCACCCACTCTACGTGAAGGCGATTTGTTTTCATCGAGGAACTTACCTGTTGCTGAATCTAGCGTATCAGCAAGTACTTGCGCTTTGTTATTCTTGGTATGAACGCTTACATGTTCTAAAGAAGCAGCAAGGGCTAAAAATTCACCCAAAGAATCCCAACGTAAATGGTTTTCTTTTTCAAATTGTTGAACATGCTTAGGTGCTGAACCACCCGCGCCTGTTTCAAATAATCCGCCGCCATTCATTAGTGGCACAATTGAAAGCATTTTAGCGCTGGTGCCCAATTCTAAAATTGGAAATAAATCAGTTAAGTAATCACGTAAAACGTTACCAGTTACTGAAATAGTATCTTCACTCTTAGCGGTACGCGCTAAAGTAAACTCACAGGCTTTAACGGGTTCTAAAATCTGAATATCTAAACCTGTTGTATCATGGTCAGCTAGGTAGGTATTTACCTTTTTAATCATCTCTGCATCATGGCCACGATTTTCATCTAACCAAAATACTGTCGGTACGTTAGTTGCTTTAGCACGTGTAACAGCAAGCTTAACCCAATCTTGAATAGGCGCATCTTTAACCTGACACATTCTCCAAATATCACCTTGAGCAACGTTATGTTCTAACAAGGTTTCGCCGTTGTCATTAACTACTCGAACCGTACCTTTACCTGTCATGGTAAATGTTTTGTCATGCGAACCGTATTCTTCAGCTTTTTGCGCCATTAGACCTACGTTCGGCACTGTACCCATTGTTGTTGGGTTGAATGCACCATTTTCACGACAAAAATCGACAACCGCTGAAAAAACACCGGCGTAGTTACGATCAGGGATCATAAACTTAGTATCTTTTTGATTGCCATCACGATCCCACATCATACCAGAAGCTCTTAAAGCCGCAGGCATTGAAGCATCAATAATTACATCGCTTGGTACATGAAAATTAGTAATACCTTTGTCTGAATCAACCATCGCAACTTCTGGACGTGTGGTATAAACAGCGGCTAAATCGGCTTCAATTTCTTTTTGTTTTTCGCTTGGTAAACGAGATATTTTTGCATAAACATCGCCAATACCATTATCGGCATCTACACCAAGTTGTTCGAAAATAGCAGCATGTTTGTCAAAAACATCTTTATAGAAAACTTTTACTGCATAGCCGAACATGATTGGATCTGAAACTTTCATCATGGTTGCTTTTAAGTGAAGAGAAAGTAAAACGCCCTCTTCTTTAGCTTTAGCTGTTTGTGTTTCATAGAATTCAATTAATGCCGCTTTACTCATTACTGCCGCATCGATAATTTCTTTGTCTAATAACGGTAAGTGCTCTTTTAATAAAGTGACCGCACCATTTTCGCTAACGAATTCAATCTTTACATTGGTTTCGCCATTAATAGTGGTTGATTTTTCACTACCGTAAAAGTCACCCGCTGACATATGAGCAACGTGTGATTTAGAATCTTTTGACCAAGCACCCATAGAATGTGGATTTTTGCGTGCATATTGTTTAACTGAGCTAGGCGCACGACGGTCTGAGTTACCTTCACGTAGAACAGGATTAACCGCAGAGCCTAAAACTTTTGCGTAAGTAAGCTTAATAGATTGCTCAGCTTCATTTTGTGGTTCAGCTGGATAGTTTGGTAAGTTATAACCTTTAGCTTGAAGCTCTTTAATAACAGCTTCTAGCTGTGGTATTGAAGCTGAAACATTAGGTAATTTAATGATGTTAGCTTCTGGTGTTTTAGCTAACATGCCTAATTCAGATAAAGCATCACTAACACGTTGTTCTGCTGTTAAGTATTTTGGAAAGTTTGCTAATACACGTGCCGCAAGTGAAATATCACGCGTTTCAACGTTAATACCTGAAGAAGCCGTAAATGCCTGAATAATTGGTAATAAAGAGTGAGTCGCCAATGCAGGCGCTTCATCGGTAATCGTATAAATTATTTTTGTTGAATCTGAGCTCATTTACTTTCCTATTGCTAATTGCCTAATAAAGTGAAAATACCACCTGTTGGCGTTATTCATCACTCTATTACTATTAATTATTCCGCGAGAACGCTAAAGCGTATTAAAAATTTATGACTATTTATTCGCGATCTATGTGCCTGAGTAAGTACAGACATAAAAAACCAGTGGCTGTACCACTGGTTAACCTGAGTATTATAAACCTTCAAGTAAGCTTCGTAAACAATATGGCTATAATTACAAATAACTATGTTGTATATATAGCCATTATTTATTCTAACCAACCTTTGTCAATTGTTAATGAAAACAATAAAGGCGAAAAAGATTTGTATTTTTCATCATTTGACGGACACTTTGCATTCTCTATATAATGCGCTTTCCATGGATCATTGATTAGCCAAATTTTATTTTTCGCTACTGCAACGCCTTCTAATGAGGTGTTACCGATAGGCTCCCAATCACTGCATTCATTATTTTCAGCACTCACTGGCGCTAAAAAATTCATAGCAATAATTTTTGTTGGTTGTTTCTTTGCCAAATCGATAATCCATAATTGATCATCATTCCTAGCTGCAGCAACGATATAACCAGGGTGATTATCCTTCGAAAGATAGTCCATACCATTTATAGGGTGCCCACCCTGACTAAATGTCGGTAATAGAACTTCAGTATCAATTACCGGAGCAAATTCATCAGTCGCCCAAAAATTCTCGCCTAATACCAACGAAAAAATACGCGCTAAACCCTGACTGTCTTTTTCCAAACCAAGGTATAAAGTGTTGTCCTGACCAAAAGCTAGTCCCTCGATACCATCATTAGAAAAGTCACCCACGTTATAACTTGCGTCAAATTGTAAGGGTCTAACATGCGTCATCGATAATATATTATTATCATCAAGCGCTAATCTCACAATAAGTGTGGGGTATGTTGTCGAACCGGTATTTTGAAAGCGCTGTTGACATGCCGATGAAAGTTCATCGCCATTACGGGCATCTTCGGTCACTATAATGAAAACTTTATCATTGTTAGGGTCAACCGCTAAAGCTTCAAAATCAGGCTCACCTGCTAGATACGAGGAAAAGCAGCTAGACTTTACCTGGCTAGACAGGGTCATAAGCATTGATTTTTCTTCTACTAATCCACTCGTGGGCTCAATAATATGTAATTGTTTCTGCTGAGACTTATCAGCTGAACCATCAGAGAGCGTCAGTAACTTTCCGCGCCATAGCTTTAACGCGGAGGTTTGTGGATCGAACATAACTTGCTGATCAGCTTCTACCAGCCACTTTCCCTTTAAAGTCACTTGCTGATGAATGTTATCATCAGCAAGTACAGTAAAAGCAGAGAGATAGATAGCTATAAAGGGTAGCAGCTTCATTAACAACTCAACCTGTAATTATTTTAAAAGGTGTAATATATTGGTAAGGTCAGATTTGCCTTCAGCAATTTCTTCTTGTGTTAATCCTGACAATTCATGTGGAAATACCAACCATTCATCAGACTCGTGAACATAGTAGTCTGGTTTGATATCAACCACGTTATTGGTTGGCTTATACCAAGGACAAGCAATGCGAACATCTGTTGGCATATTATTACGCGCTAATTTTTTAAGTTGTTTTATTAATGCATCAATACTGCGGCCTGAATCAAAAACATCATCAACAATTAATAAGCCATCAGTTGCATTGGCATTTTCGATAATGTAATGCAAACCATGCACTTTGATTTCTTTACTTTGTTGGTTAATGCCGTAGTAAGAAGAAGTACGGACAGCGATATGATCTGTTTCAATATTTTTAAAATCAAAATACTCCTGAACAGCAATACCAACAGGTGCTCCACCACGCCATATGCCTATGATAAATTGTGGACGAAAACCATCTTCAAAGACTTTTGCGGCCAGTCTAAAAGAATCTTCTAGTAATTCTTGTGCGGTGATAAATTTTTTATTCATAGTGGTTGTTTCTTACTGTAAAAGTAGTGTAATGTGGCGAATTATATCAATTCTTGACCGAATGGTTAAGTAAATTATTCAGTGAATTAACGTTTATTATTTACCTGTACTCAAAAAACTTGAGTTTAACTAAGAGAAGTATTAATGCAAAAAACAATATTAACAACTGCTAGTTTACTATTTAGCTTAATGTATGTTTCACCAAGTTACTCTCAAGAACTAAAAGTAGCTTCATGGAATATCGCTTGGTTAGGTTCTCATGAGTATAATAAACGAAAATCAGATGATTATCAGCAATTAGCCGTCTATGCTAAACAACTTGATGCCGATGTGATTGCTTTACAAGAAGTTGAAGATGAAAATTGGGCAAAAATGGTCTTTGGTAACGAATACGATTTTTATTTTTCAACTAAAGATTGGGTACAGCGTGTTGGTGTTGCCGTTAAAAAATCAGCGGGCTTAACAGTGGTTGCCAAAGAATATAAAGCATTAAATGTTACCCGTGTCAGACATGGTATGGACTTAACCTTATCTCGAGATGGTAAACAAATCAGGTTACTTGCCGTACATTTAAAGTCTGGTTGTTTTGCTTTGCCACTTGATAGCAAATATCTTGCAGCGATGCCAAGTAGTACAGATAAAGAATTAAGACTAAAAGAAGCCTGCACTACATTAAGTATGCAAATAGACCCACTTGAACGTTGGGTAGATGAACGAGCTAAAGATAATGAAGCCTTTATTGTACTTGGCGATTTTAACCGCAGGTTCTCACAAGATGTAAGTCATCAATATGACGAAGACCAAGGTTTATGGCAAGCACTTGACGATGAAGGCAATGAAGCACTTTGGACACCAACAATGACTAAAGAGTCTGCTTGTTGGGGCGGCTACTACAAAGATTATATCGACCATATTGTTTTTAACCCTAGCGCTAAAAACATGTATATTGAAAACTCTTTTGAACAATTAGTTTTCAAAGAAAAATATACTCGCGAGCTTGCTAATACATTAACAGACCATTGCCCTATTTCGGTTAAAGTACAGCTTTAAACATTTAATAAGGATTTTGAGCTAGAATAGACCACAGACATAAACCGTTACTAGTGATAACTAGCAACACTTTATATTATCAGGACAATAGACCCACATGTATAACAAGCAACTGCCACTTATAGACCTTCACCGACATTTAGACGGAAACATTCGACCTAAAACTGTTTGGCAATTAGCTCAGAAAAATAATATTGCTTTACCTGAAACTAATTTCGAAGACTTTTTACCTCATATTAAAATTACTGATAATGAAGCCGACCTGCTCGCTTTTTTAAAGAAGTTAGATTGGGGCGTTCAAGTACTCTCTTCATTAGATGATGTTATTCGAATCGGTTATGAAAATGTTGAAGATGCTTATCTGGCTAATATTGATTATGCCGAATTACGTTTTTCACCTTTTTATATGGCAATGACCCATAAACTCCCTATTGAAGGTGTTGTGGAAGCGATTATTGAAGGCGTTAACCAAGGCCGTAAAAAGTATCCGACCAAAATAAATTTAATTGGTATTTTGAGCCGTACTTTTGGAGTAGACAATTGTGAAACTGAGCTCAACGCCCTTTTAGCCCATAAAGATAATATTGTTGCACTTGATTTAGCGGGAGACGAATATAATTTTCCTGGTAGCCTTTTTGAAAGTCACTTTAAGAAAGGATCGCATGCGGGTTTGCAAGTAACCGTGCATGCGGGTGAAGCGGCCGGACCAGAAAGCGTTTGGCATGCTATAGAAAAATTGGGAGCGACTAGAATTGGTCATGGTGTCGCTTGTGTAAAAGATCAAAAGCTAATGGACTACATGCTTAAACATAACATTGGTCTTGAGTCTTGCCTGACGTCAAATTATCAAACAGGTACGATAAAAGATTTAAGTCAGCACCCAGTAAAAACTTTTTTAGCAAATGGCCTTAATGTTTGTTTAAATACCGATGATCCTGCAGTTGAGAATATTGAGCTTGAAGATGAATTTAACCTTGCCAGTAACTTACTTAAACTCAGTGAAGCACAAATAACGCAATTACAAAGCAATGCCATTGAAATGAGTTTTTTAAGCCATGATGAAAAACAAACATTACGCCAATTAAAACTATAGCGTAAAGATAATATTGCTATCAATCACACTGCGATTATAAATTTTATTGGTTGTTGTTAACCTTAATGATTAATAGGTAATTGATCGTTACAGTACTTAGTATTATTATACCCATATTAACTTTTAGGCGACTTTTAAATAGTCGCCATAAACATTTTTTTCAGTAAAAAACCCTTGATAGCAGTTTGATCCCATCAGGTCTGGCTAGAAACTTACTGAGTTACACTTAAAAACTAAAGGATAACTCTTATGCCAACTCCACATATTGAAGCTCAAGCAGGCGACTTTGCAAAAACTGTATTAATGCCGGGCGACCCACTTCGCGCTAAATATATTGCCGATAATTTCTTAGAAAATGTTAAATGCGTTACACGTGTTCGAAACATGTTTGGCTACACGGGCACCTATAAAGGCAAGCCTATCTCAGTAATGGGTTCTGGAATGGGGATCCCTAGCGTTTCAATATACGCGACTGAATTATACAAAGACTACGGCGTTGAAAGTATTATTCGTATTGGTTCTTGTGGCGCTGTTCGTGATGACATTAAAGTACGTGATATTGTTATTGGTATGGCAGCAAGTACCGACTCTAACGTTAACAGACAGCGTTTTCATGGCGTTGATTTTGCCGCATGTGCAGACTTTTCATTGTTAAAGAGTGTTGTAGATACCGCTGAACGTTTAAATAAACCTGTGCGCGTTGGTAATATTTTCACGGCTGATTTATTTTATACTCCGCAGCCTGAAATGTTTGCCACTATGGAAAAATATGGAATTTTAGCGGTAGAAATGGAAGCTGCTGGCCTTTATGGCGTTGCAGCAGAATACGGTAAAAAAGCTTTAACGGTATTAACCGTGAGCGATCATATTAAAACCGGTGAACAAACTACCGCAGATGAGCGCGAAACCACCTTTAAAGACATGATGGAATTAACCTTAGAAAGTATTCTATAACGTTATATTCGTTCATTCTGAATATAAAAAAGGGGTTAGCATTTTTGCTAACCCCTTTTTTTATAATCATTATTTACACGAATAACAGCTTTTTAATCAAAGCCACATCGCTACTTATTGTTAAAGTTAAGCTCAGTCAGAAAGCTGGTGCCGTAATCCATTTTATCAACATTAAACATTTCAGCTATGGTTTGCCCTAAATCAGCAAAGGTTGTTCGTTTACCTAAATTTACCGAAGCAATATTGTGATGATAAGCCAATACTGGCACATACTCACGGGTATGGTCGCTACCTGGCCACGTTGGATCACATCCATGGTCAGCGGTTAAAAACAGCACATCGTTATCGGTCATCGCATTGAGTACTTCAGGGATACGTAGATCGAAGGCTTCAAGTTCTTGTGCATAGCCGACCGGGTTACGTCTATGGCCAAAATCTTGGTCGAAATTAACCAAATTAGTAAATATTAATGAATTATCTGCTGCACTATTAAGATGTTTAATACTGGCATCAAGTAAAGCATCTAAGCCCGTCGCTTTGGTTTTTTCGCTAATACCTTGATGGGCAAAAATGTCAGCAATTTTACCAACACTGATCACATGCGTACCGGCATCAAAAATTTTATCTAGCACGGTTGGTGCTGGTGGTAATACCGAATAATCGCGGCGGTTACCTGTTCGAGAAAAATTGTCTGGGTTGTCACCGATAAAAGGTCTGGCAATAACTCGCCCTATATTAAGGCCTTCAAGTTCTGCTCTAACTGTTTCGCAATACTTATAAAGATTGTCTAGACCAAAATGTTCTTCATGTGCGGCAACCTGAAAAACACTATCTGCTGAGGTATAACAAATAGGTAAGCCAGTTTTGATATGCTCTTGTCCTAACTTTTCTAAGATAACCGTACCTGAGGCATGACAATTGCCTAGCATATCGCTAAAGCCAGTGGCTTTGTTAACTTTATCTATTAGGTCAACCGGAAAGGCTTCTTCTTTATTGGTGAAATATCCCCAGTCAAAGAGAACCGGCACACCTGCCATTTCCCAATGACCACTTGGGGTATCTTTACCTGTGCTTATCTCTTGTGCGTAGCCATAAGCCCCTTTTTGAGGTTCACCGCCTTGCTGTGGAAAATCGGTATTTGACGCCTCATGGCAAGCTTTAAATAAGCCTAAACTTGCCAAATTAGGTAAGTTTATCGCTTTGCCTGTCTCTGCATAATATGCTTTAGCGAGGTTAGCAAGGGTATTTGCACCTACATCACCAAACTCAGCTGCATCAGCAGAGTAACCGATACCAAAACTGTCTATTACTAAAACTATTGCGCGGGCCATAGCATTTCCTTTATGATCTTTTTTCAATATATATTCATAAATAGCAGAATAAAACATGACCACATGGTCAAGTTGTGCTAATTTACCATCTTTTGAAAATGGGGTAAATGATGCTTTAAAATATACGCGAATAAAGTAACGTATTTTTGATCATTTAACCGTAAAAGTATAAAATTAGCGTTAATTACTATCACATTATCACTAATGATAGGATTAAAACCATTTCTGAAGCTGAATTATCGACAGGCATAAACAATTGAACGCAAATAAACCGACAATCATTACAATCACAGGTCCTTCTGCATCGGGTAAAACCCTTTTTGCGCATACTATTCACGACGAACTTATCGATGAATTAGGTGAAGACGGTATTTCTATTCTAAGTGAAGACGCCTACTATCGCGATCAATCTCATTTGTCGATGTCTGAACGTGAACAAACAAACTATGATAATCCCAGTGCCTTTGAACATGACTTGTTAACTGAGCACTTAAAAAATATCACTGAAAATAAATCTATCGACGTGCCTATTTACTGTTATAAAACGCATACACGTTTAAATGAAACACGGGTATTTACACCAACGAAGATTGTGCTTGTTGAAGGTATTTTACTGCTTTCAAACAAAGCACTTAGAGATCAGTTTGATATAAAAGTCTACATGGACACGCCACTTGATATTTGTTTAGTTCGACGAATTAAACGTGATTTAACCGAGCGAAATAGAAGTGTTGAGTCGGTAACAAATCAATACTTAGAAACGGTTAGACCTATGTATTATCAATTTATTGAACCCTCTAAAGCATGGGCTGATATAGTGATCACACGAGGCGGAAAAAACAGAATGGCGATTGAAGTACTTAAAGCAAAAATTCGTCAACTGTCAAAATTACCACTACAAAAATAACAATAACAATAACAATAAAAAATATTAAGGGGTATGTATGGATTTTGCCGCATTTAGAGGGGTAATAGGCATATTTGTTTTATTAGCCATTGCCTATGGAATTTCTAAAAGTAGAAAGGACATTAATTTTCGTACGGTAGGTTTTGCATTTTTGCTGCAACTATTACTTGGTGCGTTTGTTTTATATGTCCCCTTTGGCAAAGACGTATTGACCACGATTACTTCAAGTGTTCAAAGTGTTATTGATAGTGCCAAGGTCGGTATTAACTTCCTCTTTGGTGGCTTAGGCACAGACGCTATGTACGAGAATGGTGTTGGTTTTGTCTTTGCTGTACGTGTTTTACCTAATATTATTTTCTTTTCTTCATTAATCGCCGTACTTTATTATCTTGGCATTATGCAGTGGGTTATTAAAATTATTGGTGGTAGTTTACAAAAACTGTTAAAAACCAGTAAACCCGAGTCACTATCAGCGACTGCCAATATCTTTGTTGGTCAAACAGAAGCCCCCTTAGTTGTTCGACCTTACATTGCTAAAATGACTCAGTCTGAACTATTTGCCATTATGGTTGGTGGCTTAGCCTCTGTTGCTGGTTCTATTATGGCGGGTTATGCGGGTTTAGGCATAGAGCTTAAATACCTAATAGCGGCGTCGTTTATGGCGGCACCGGGTGGCTTACTGATGGCTAAAATTATTTGCCCTGAAACAGAGCCTGAAAAAATTGTTCAAGACTCGATAGACTTTGATGAAGGCGATGAAAAGCCTGCTAATGTTATTGATGCTGCTGCATCTGGCGCGGCATCTGGATTAAAACTAGCGGTGAATGTGGGTGCGATGCTATTAGCTTTTATTGCTTTAATTGCTCTCCTCAATACCATTGTTGGCGGTATTAGTGGTTTATTCGGCTACGATAATATTACCATCGAACTTATTTTAGGCTACGTGTTTGCTCCCTTCGCTTTCATTATTGGTGTACCGGTTAATGAAATGCTACAAGCAGGTAGTTTTATCGGCCAAAAAGTTGTGGTCAATGAATTTTTTGCTTATGTTAATTTTGTTGAAATTAAAGATACACTTTCACCGGTAACCCAAGCCATCGTCACCTTTGCATTGTGCGGCTTTGCTAACTTATCTTCCATCGCAATTTTGTTAGGTGGTATTGGTTCAATGGCGCCTAGTCGCCGACGTGATATCGCACGCCTTGGTATGCACGCAATGTTAGCGGCAACCTTAGCTAATTTAATGAGCGCAGCTATTGCTGGCGTATTCATTTCTTTATAAATAATTGATAGGAAAATAAACGTTATGTCTGACCTTAAAGCCATCGCTCAACGCGCACTTTCGTTAATTGATTTGACAAGTTTAACCGATAGCGAAACAGAAGAAGAAATTATAGCCTTGTGTCAACAAGCAAATTCTATCGGTGGCGTCACTGCTGCTATCTGTATTTTTCCTCGCTTTGTGCCTTTGGCAAAAAAGACTTTAAAAGCGCAACAAACACCACAGATAAAAATTGCTACCGTCACTAACTTCCCGCACGGTAATGATGATATAGATATCGCATTAGCTGAAACACAAGCCGCTGTCGCATACGGCGCCGACGAAGTCGATTTAGTTTTTCCTTACCGAGCACTAATGGAAGGTAATGAAGCGATTGGTTTTGATATGGTCAAAGTGTGTAAACAAGCTTGTGGTGAATTTGCTAAGTTGAAGGTGATTATTGAAACGGGTGAGCTTAAATCACCTGCGTTGATTGAACATGCCAGTGAAATTGCTATTAATGCCGGTGCCGACTTTATCAAAACCTCAACGGGGAAAGTTGCGGTAAATGCAACACCAGAAGCCGCAAAAATAATGCTTGAAGTGATAAAAAACAAAAATATCAATGTCGGTTTTAAACCCGCAGGTGGTGTTAAAAACGCAGAAGATGCAGCCGTTTATCTTGCTTTAGCCGATAGTATCTTAGGCAGTGAGTGGGCTGATAATAACCACTTTCGCTTTGGTGCAAGTAGCTTACTTAACAGTTTACTTGACACACTAGGACACAGCACAGAAAATACCTCAGCAACTAACTACTGATCTCCTTTGATAAAGAAGTAACTCATGGCACAACTGTATTTTTATTATTCATCAATGAATGCGGGTAAATCTACTCATTTGCTGCAATCGTCTTATAATTATCGAGAGCGCGGCTTAACTACCGCAATTTATACGGCGCAAATTGATGACAGATTCGCCAAAGGCAAAGTCGCTTCGCGCTTAGGTATAGACGCAGATGCTTTCTTATTTGATGATAGCATCAATATGTTTACTGAAATAAAAGATAAACATCAAGCCGCTAAAATAGATTGCGTACTGATTGATGAAGCACAGTTTTTGTCAACTGAACAAGTTAAGCAGTTAACGGATGTTGTCGATCTCTTACATATTCCCGTGTTAGCCTACGGAATAAGAACTGACTTTCTTGGTGAAACTTTTTCAGGCAGCGCTGCCCTTCTTGCTTGGGCCGATAAGTTAGTCGAATTAAAAACAATTTGCCATTGTGGCCGCAAAGCTAATTTTGTTATCAGACAAGATGAAAATGGTGTACCTGTAAAAGTAGGTCAACAAGTAGAAGTGGGCGGCAATGAACGTTATGAGCCATTATGCAGAGCCCATTTTAAACAGTTGGTCTGGTAAACATCTAGATTAAAGCACTTATTGCTAACAATATATTCAGCTAAATTTCCTCTATACCTTTAAAAAACAAGGAATATTCCATGTCAGTTTTTGAAAGCTCTCATCCTCTGGTTAAACACAAAGTCAGTTTACTACGCGATAATAATATTTCAGTTAAAGCCTTTCGAGAATTAACCAAAGAGATATCAATGTTATTAACGGTTGAGGCCACTCAACACCTTAGTATTAAAAATATCCCATTAACTTGTTGGTCTGGCGACATTTCAGTGCCAACTCTTGCTGATAAACAACCCACACTGGTACCCATTCTACGTGCCGGTTTAGGTATGCTTGAAGGCTCACTGTCAATACTGCCGTGTGCAAAAATAAGTGTTGTCGGTATACAACGTAATGAAGACACATTAGCGCCAGAAAGTTACTACGAGAATATTATCTCTGATATAGAAAGTCGAACAGCGATTATTATTGATCCTATGCTAGCGACTGGCGGCACAGCATTAGCAACCATAGATCTATTAAAGGCATCGGGATGTAAAACAATCATTGCACTATTTTTGGTCGCTGCCCCTGAAGGTATAAAATTGCTTGAGGATGCTCACCCTGATGTCACGTTAACGATTGGTGTGATAGATGAGAAACTTAACGAGCAAGGGTATATTTTACCGGGTCTGGGCGATGCCGGTGATAAAATCTTTGGTACGCTGTAATTAATGCGACTTGCTTAAACTAATCACTTTTTTAATAAGTGATTAGTTAGCAAGATATTACCTATATCGGCATTGTTTATAACGGCCTTATTTAATAAATAACCGGTGGTAATTCAGGACTTTCTTCAGAATAAGTGATCGCTTGTTTAAATTGCTCTGCGGCTAACAGCGCTGAATTTTCGTCTTTGGCGTGTACACGAGCGATGACTTCACCACTATTAACCTGAACCCCAAGCGGTAAAATTCTATCGAAGCCAACACTGTGATTAACTTTTTGTTTTGGCGCAGTTCTGCCGCCGCCTAATCCCACCACTGACATACCAATATCTCGAGTGTTCATTTGAGCTAAATAGCCATGTTGACTGGCTTTAACTTCCATAATAATGGCCGCTTTATTCATTGAGCCCCATGGGTTTTCAACAAAATCTTTTGGCCCGCCTAACGCCGCTATCATCCGCTCAAATATTTCAGCTGCTTGACCTGAATGAAGGGCTTTGTCAATTTTAAGGTAAGCGGTTTGCTCATCGCTGGCTAAGCCCGAATTCACAAGCATCGCACAGGCTAATGTTTTAACGACTTTATGTAAACGAGGTTCGCGTTGTTTACCCGTCAGATATTTAGCGGTTTCATACATTTCAATGGCATTACCGGCACTGGTGCCTAATACCTGATTCATGTCAGTAATGATCGCTTGAGTCTTAACCCCTGCACCATTGGCGACACTAGAAATACTATCGGCAAGCGCTTTAGCATCTTCAAGAGATGACATCATCGCGCCATTACCCACTTTGACATCCATCACTAAAGTATCAAGACCTGCCGCAAGTTTCTTAGATAAAATTGAAGCGGTTATCAGTGGAATAGATTCAACCGTCGCGGTCACATCACGAATACCATAAAGGCGTTTATCTGCTGGCGCTAAATTATCTGTTTGAGAAATAATGGCTACGCCCACGTCTTTAACAATACGCTTAAACTCGCTAATTGTTGGTTCTACATTAAAACCGGCAATACTTTCTAATTTATCTGATGTACCTCCGGTATGCCCTAACCCTCTCCCTGAGATCATCGGCACATAAGCGCCACACGCAGAAACAATCGCCGCTAACATAAAGCTGACTTTATCACCTACGCCACCCGTAGAGTGTTTATCAACGATGGGGGCATCATAGCCCTCCCAAGAGAGCACATCACCCGAGTTCATCATCGCGGTGGTGAGCGTTACTTTTTCTTCAACCGATAATCCTTGCTGAAAAATTGCCATCGCCATTGCACCGACTTGGCTGTCAGAAAAGCTACCATCAACTAAACCATTAACAAAATCGTGAATTTGGCTTTGATTGAGAATTTTACCATCGCGCTTAGTGCGAATAATTTCTTGGGGTAATATCATTGATGGATATCCTTAAATGTCCAATAAATATTTTGGCGTAAAAGCATCAGGTAAAAGCTCAGCGACACTCCACACTTGTTGTTTGTCTTTGTGATTAAACGCTATCACAGGTGCTGATTGTTCAAAAAATTCAGCAATAACCTGTCGGCAAGCGCCACACGGAGGTGTCATTTTTTCTTGCTCGGTATATATAACGATCATTTGAAAACTTTGCTCACCCTTTATCACGGCATGGCTTATGCAATTTCGTTCTGCACAGACAGTTAAACCGTAAGAGGCATTTTCAACATTACACCCTTGGACAATCGTACCGGAAGTGGTTAAAGCCGCAGCACCGACATGAAACTTACTATAAGGCGCATAAGCTTTTAAATAAGCTTCTTTAGCGGCTACTTTTAATTCTGCAGGTATTTCTATGGTATTTTTATTCATTATTGTAAAAATTCAAGAGTAATGTAGACCTGTGAGAATACCATAGCTGACCAAGTGGTCAAGTAATGCATTTAAGGTATCACTTACATGGCTAAATTTTTTATAAAAAAAACCCTTTAGTAAACTAAAGGGTTTATATTTCAATAGATTACAGTGTGGTTAGAACTTGTAGCTAACACCCACTTTTATACGCCATGCAGAATCAGTCGTATAAAATTTATTGTCTGCGTAACTACCATCATCATTTTGTGAGATAGAACGGCCATATACATATTGTCTTGTTGCTGGGTCAACAGTAAATTCAACTAACTCTTGAGTACCGAAGTCGCTTCCGTATACTTTACCTTTGCTGCTATCTACAAGATTTAATAGATTATCAACTGTTAAGTAAACCATACCCTTGTGGCCTTCTTTAAACCCTGGGATTTCTTGACGAATGCTTAAATCAAGTGTTGTTACCCATGGAGTAGTTATTACGCCTTTTGGTAAGTAACCACCAGCATATTTATCTAAACCTAAGTCGTTAATCGCTTCAAAGAAGTTAGCTTCATTTTCCGCTGAACTGAAAACAACGTTAGTATCACCTGGTGTAGGAATATAAGGTAAGAACGAATCGTTAGTAGTTCCAGGGCTTAATAAACCATAAGGGTCGCTACCTGGGCCACTTCTTCCATCTACGTCAGTACCGTCAGCATAGAAAGTTACTGGCTTGCCTGAACGGCGTTCGAAGAACAAGTTGATATTAGTTTTGTAACCCGCAACAAATTCAGTTTCATAACCTAAGTTAACAACAAATCTGTGTTCTGTTTCAAAACCAGAACGACCTACTACAGCGTCATTACGGTTAATCACCGTATTATAGCCAAAGTTACTGCCTGCTGTAGCACTTGTACTTGTATGTGCATCAGTTACATCTTGGTTAGTGTATGACGTTGTTAATCTAACACCACTGTCCCAATCTTTGTTCAAAACAACGCTGAAGATTTTAGAACGACCATCTTTACCGGCATTTGTTAACATTAGGTCAGTAATTGAACCATCGGCATCATCATAGATAGTACGACCGCCATCTGCTGTCGTGCCATCTTCGTCACCCAACAAACTTGCGTCTTGCCAAAAAGCAGTATTCTCTGACTTTTTGTATAAGTATTCTGTGGTTAATAAAAAGTCTTCACCTAATACCGGAATATCGAAGCGGTAATCAAGAGCTATCTGGTAGCGCCAATCAGAAGGTAAATCAAAGTTTGGATCAACAAAGTTTGTGCCAGCAAATGTTGTTGAATTAGCTACTGTGTCTTTATCTTCTTGACGAGGACCGTTAATATCTACATTTTCAAAGGTACCGTTTGCAAAAACTTCACCAATTCCAACGCCAGGGTTTGAATAAGAGTTAGATACCCAAACTGTTGGTTGACCACCAGAATAACGACCAACACCACCGCGAACGATAAGGTCATCACTTGCATCCCACTTAATACCAAAGCGTGGTAAGAAAATACCCGTGCCGTCTAAGTTGTCTGTGTTGTCAAAACCTGTACGTGCTTGAGATTGTTCGTTATAGGTAGGTATGTCGCTAGACGCTAACATTTCGTATCTTAAACCCATGTCGATAGTAATATCGTCATTGAACATCCATTCATCTTGAATGTAAAAAGCATGCTCGTCACGAACAAATGAAGCAGCAGCGTCATTTGGATCTAAGCTCGTTGCATTTTGGTAGATAACTCTGTTTGCAACTCTATTCTCGAAGTCTTCAATACTACCAAAACGGTAATCGCCTTTGGTGTTTTGTAAAAACAAGTTAAAAATGTCTAAACGCTTAAACTGGTAACCAAAACTTAAACTGTGATCGCCCACTAGGTAATCACCGTCTAAAGCCATGATAAAAGTCTTTTTACGTAAATCGTTAGAATGGCGAGAATGATCTGCACCAATTGCGATATCACCAGATTCAGCTTGAATAACGGTGTCAGAATAATCACCTAATGAAGCTTGAGTGGTTGGGTTATCAAGGTAAGTTAGGCTAAGTTGAGTTGAAAAATCGTCATTCCAATCAGAATAAAGTTTAAACGCGTAGTTGTTTAATTCTTCAGTTCTGTCATACCAATGTGATGATAAACGTAATTCGCCACCATAAGTAGACTGGTTACGTGTACTGTTACCTTTAGTATATTGGTAAGTAAACGCTGAACGATGATCATCGTTAATGTTCCAATCGAGTTTCAACAATAATTTTTCATCGTCTACTTTAGGAGATAAATCCCATTCGCCTGGCTCTACGCCGTAGACTTCACGAGCAATTCTTTGTACTTCTAAAACATCAGCAACGCTGGCATCAGCAGAGTTAGGTACGTTAGCGCCATCTGGTCCCCACTCAACAGTTGATGTTGCTTCGTAATATTCGTATGAAGCGAAGAAAAACAATTCATCTTCAATAATAGCGCCACCAAGGGTTGCACCAAAAGTTGTTTCATCAAAATCTAATGGTGCTTCGTCTGTACCATTTTTAGGTGTGCCGGCCATGCCGTCATTTTGAGTTTCATAAAAGAATGAACCTGATAACTCGTTGGTACCTGATTTTGTTACTGCGTTAATCTTAGCGCCTTGGAAGCCGCTGTCTTTTGCATTGAAAGGAGTAACATCGATAGTTACCTGTTCAATCGCGTCAAGAGAAATAGGTGAACGCGTTGTAGGGTAACCATTGGCATTCAAACCAAAGTCATCATTTTGGCTAATACCGTCAACACTGATGCTGTTAAATCTTGGGTTAGTACCGGCAACACTTAACTCGCCATCTTTAGAAGATAAAACGGCTAGAGGGTTGTTACGAACGATATCTTTGATATCACGGTCGAAACTTGGAGCATTAACAATATCATCAGCACCAAAATAACTGTTGCTACCAATATTATTAGAAAAAATCTTGCTACCTGTTACAGAAATACGTTCAACATCGTCTGCAGCTTCAAGTTTTGCATTTAAACGAAAGGTATCACCTAGTGTTAAAAAGATATCTCTGTAAACAGTAACACCTTTTTCGCCAGTAATTTTAATCGTGTAAGGACCGCCTACGCGAAGACCTTTACTTGAAAAGTTACCAGCGTCGTTAGAAGTGGTAAGCGTTTTTGTGCCTGAAGGTTCGTGGATAATTTCAATTTTTGCGTTAACTGAAATAGCACCCGCTGAATTTTCAATACTACCTCGAATAGCGGAGGAGGTATCGTTTGCCATAGCAGAAGTCGATAAGCCAAGTGCAAAAATAACTGCACTTGAAATAAGTGAGAGACGTTGAGTGTTCATCGGTTATTCCTTGATTACGTTTTTAAGTGTTTACGAATTATTTTTTTTAGCAACCAAAAAACTTAACCAGTTGCTCTGTTTTTAATTTCGGATGAAATTAGACCAGATTTTTATTACACTTTCATTACATATTTTCAGAGTTTTTGAAATTCAAATAGTATCTGTTAGTGATTAAAAAGAAATCAACCAGAAAAGTATTTTAAAAAGCCTTAATAAACAACGGGATGCATCGTAAGCTTAGGACTATCATTTATATTAATAACGAAGATGGCCTTTATATAAGATATTGTTATCTATAAACAGGTTTAAGGCTTTTTAGTTATAAGCTTAGTGAGCCAATTTAGATAAAAAACAAACCATAATAAACAATTAGCTATATATACATGGCCTTAAGCCAATTAATACTCATTATTTAACTAAATGTTTTTATATAGAGAAATTAAAAACATCAACTAAAGCACTAAAGTTCCCTTTCATATAAATGGCTAAACATTTATAGTAGAATTTCATTGAAAAATGGCATTTAGTGATTTAAATCAATGATAAAATAAAGATAAGTATAACAAACCATAAAAGTTAACTATTTGGTCAACAGATAGTATTAAAGTAAAATTATAATAACAATTTAACTTAAAAATGTTTTATTTATGCATTTTAAATATTGAGCAACTTAATGAAAAATAACAAAGAAATAAAAAAAACAGGGAATATTCGCGCACTAAGCCAGCACAAGATTTTAATAGCGGCTAGTACAGAATTTGTTTTACAAGGGTATAAAGGCGCTACGGTACAATCCATTGCCGATAGAGCAAGCCTACCTAAGGCTAATATACTTTATTATTTCAAGAATAAAGAAAATATATACCATGCCGTACTAGAACATACCCTACAAATGTGGGACGAAGGCATAGGTGATATAAATCCTGAAGACGGTCCTAAAGCAGCTATTGAAAAATTTATTGAAGCAAAAGTAAGGATGTCTTTTAAACACCCTGAATCTTCAAAGATATATGCCATGGAGATTATTCAAGGTGCACAACATTTGAAAGATTTTGCTCGTACCTATCAAAGAAAATGGGTGAGAGAGAAAGCACAACTATTCCAGCAATGGATAGATAATGGCGAAATGCGCGATGTTAACCCTACTCATCTAATTTTTCTTATTTGGTCAGCAACTCAACACTATGCCGATTTTGAAACACAAATTTTAACGATTATGAATAGAGCGGATTACGAAGATGAAGATGTTGAAGATGTCATCGCTTTTCTAACTGACATGATTTTACGTGGCTGCGGTTTGCACTAACGTTGACATAATCATCGATACTTAACCTATTACTTAACATTAGCACTAACTTATATGAGTAGAACACAAGCACAGCCTCTTAAAATAGCAACATTTAATGTAAGTATGGAGGCTTTAAACTATCAGTCTGCGCTGAGTTCTGAGGCTCCTAATATTTCAAATAACACCCTGCAAATAGCCATAGACAGTGATCATCAACAAATTAAAAATATTGCAGAAATTATTCAGCGTAATAACCCAGATATTCTTTTACTGAATGAATTTGATAATCAAGATAATAGCAATAATAACCAACACCACGCCCTAAAGACTTTCATTAAACGTTATTTGAACAAAAGCCAAAATGGACAAAAAGAAATTGATTTTCCTTATTTTTATCAAGGACCCGTTAATACGGGTGTCAATTCAGGCTATGATCTAGATGGCGACGGTAAACAAGGTGTTTTGCCGGGTGATGGTTTTGGTTACGGACATTTTTCAGGTCACTTTGGTTTGGTACTCTTGTCAAAGCACCCGATTAATAGTAACGCTATTCGTACCTTCCAGTACTTTAAGTGGCGAGATATGCCTAACGCCCTTCAACCTTTAGATCCTAAAACCTCGACATCTTGGTTTAGTGATGAAGCTTGGCAAAACATGCGTTTATCTTCTAAATCTCATTGGGATATTCCGGTTGAGGTTAATGGGCAAGTCGTTCATATTTTAGCAAGCCACCCTACACCGCCGATATTTGATGGTCCAGAAAATAGAAATGGTAACCGTAATCATGATGAAATTCGTTTTTGGGATGATTACATTTCGCCAGAAAAATCAGCATACATTTACGATGACAAGGGTCAAAAAGGAGGTTTGAAATCCCTTGAACCTTTTGTTATTTTGGGTGATCTTAATGCATCTAATGTTGAGGGTGATGCGTTAAATTCGGCCATATCAAGCTTACTAAATAATGATAAAATTCAAGATGCATTACCCCAAAGTGAAGGGGGAAAACAGCACAGTAAAAATAACGAACATGCAAATTACCATACGGCCTCCTGGCGAATGAGAGCCGATTACGCGTTACCATCGAAATATGGATTAGTTATTGAAAAATCAGGCGTTTACTGGCCAACAGAAAATGAAGAGACTTTTAGGTTAATAAAAAACAGAGCAGCATCTTCCGATCACCGTATGGTATGGATTGACCTGTTACTGAAGACTAAAGAGTCATCTGAAATAATCACCAACCCTTATTAATTATTAACACTTATATAAGAAGATAAAAATGAAAAAACTCCTATCTGCTGTTAGCATTATACTTGCATTAACAGCCTGTCAAACGATTGATAATGACTCAACAGCAATGCTTTTAAATACAGAGACTGCTAAGAATACTCCTTCACCAAAAAATATCATTATGGTGATAGCTGATGGCATGGGGCCCGCTTATACAACATCGTACCGATACTTTAACGACGACCCAACAACTGACATTGTAGAAGAAACAGTATTTGACCGTTTACTTGTTGGCTCAGCTAGTACTTATCCGGCAAGTGTTTCTGGTGTTGTCACTGATTCCGCCGCTGGTGCTACTGCACTTGCCACGGGTTATAAAACTTACAACGGCGCAATTGCTTTAGACGTCAATAAAAACAGCGTTGAAACTGTACTTGAATTTGCCAGAAAACAAGGCAAAAAAACAGGTATTGTCGTAACATCACAAATAAATCATGCGACCCCTGCTGGATATTTAACACATAATGAAAGCAGAAATAATTATAATGCTATTGCCGATAGCTATATAGATAACGGTATAAAAGCAGATGTCTATTTTGGGGGGGGCTGGAAATACTTTATACGTGAAGATAGAAATTTAATTGAAGAATTTAAAGCGTCAGGATTTCAGTATATTGATAACTACAACGCCTTAAACACGCTTAAAGCAGATATGCCTGTTATTGGTCTTTTTGATGATACTGGTTTACCGTCAGCCTTAGATGATAGTGACCCATATCGTTTATCCGCCATGACTAAAGTTGCAATTAAACAACTAGAAAATAGTAAAGGTTATTTTATGCTCGTTGAAGCTAGTCAAGTAGATTGGGCTGGTCACTCTAATGATATAGCAACGGCGATGGCTGAAATGTCAGATTTAGCTCAAACGATGGAGTACTTAGAAGAGTACGTAAAACAAAACCCTGATACGTTAGTTATATTAACAGCTGATCATAGTACGGGTGGTTTAACCGTTGGTGCACGTGGCAAGTATGAGTGGCACCCTGAAGTTTTACGCACAATGAAAAGTTCACCAAGCACAATAGCTAAACAGTTAGCTAACAGCCAAATAACACAACAAGAATTAAGTAAATTGCTTAACTTCGATGTAACAAATAACGAAGTTGAACAAATTGAAGCGGCGAAAATATTTGCAGTTGAGGAAATTGCTACTTACAAATCACTTGATGAACAAGAAAAACTAAAGACTAAAGAGCCCACCATGAATAACATCATATCAAGTGCAATTAAAAACATTATAGATATTAGAACAAACACTGGCTGGACATCAGGTGGCCACACCGCAATTGATGTTCCTTTACATACACTAGGTAAAAGCAGTGAAGTCTTAAAGGGCAAGGTTGATAATACCGACGTAGCTAAACAAATATTTTTATTACTCGGTAAAAAGTAACCTCCACGTTAATAATATAACAACGGCTAATGAAAATTAGCCGTTTTTTTTGTGTTCAAAAACTACACTCCCTGCTATAAAACCTCTTTATCTCATCAATAAATATTTTATTGATTAAACGTTTATCCATACCTTTACTACCTTACTTTATGTGAATAATTCAGCTAGAAAGAGTCGCTAAAAATCCTTTGTTGTTTGTTAATCTCCCTCAAACAACTCAATCAAAGTAACCCCAACCCCCCTGTATTAGCTTCGTTAAAGCATTCTTGCCTATCTATAACGATAAAATTTAACTCGTTATCACTTTTCCTTATTTTCAAGGTGTCTAGTGCTAAGTGACCAATCACTTCGTAACACAGCTGGAGTTACTAGGGTTGTCTTCGCGGTAATCGCAGGAGTTACTGGGGTTACTAAGTGGTTAAGTAAGGAGTTATCAGGGTTGTTATGTTGTTGCTATTCGGGGTTGCTGGAGTTACACTTAAGGGCGTTAATTAAAGAGGCAAAAACAATGAAATACCCTATCGCATTAAAGAAAATAATTGGCGTTGAAAACTACAAAACATACGTCCCTGACTTACCCGGTTGTGTAGGTAATGGTGAGAGTATTGATGTCTCTTTAAACAATATTAATGACAGCATCGCTGCACACCTTTCTATATTGGCCGAATATGGTGAAGCCATCCCACACGCTACAACGATTGAAAATCATCTAACAGCCTATCCAAATGTTATTTGGTGTATTCTTGATATCGATATAACACCCTATTTAGGGAAAAGTCATAAAATCAATGTCACCTTACCGGAGTTGTTGATTAAACAAATTGATAACCGAGTCAGTAAGTCTTCAACTTATAAAACACGTTCCGGCTTTATCGCAAGCGCGTGTATCAGTGAGTTAAATAAATAAGAGTTTTCCCTGAATTATTATTTATAAATTATGGAAAAATAAGAAAGAGTAAGACTTAACAAGGTTCATGGTGATAAACACTGCAAGATTAGTTGTGAGGATTGTTAAAGGGAGTGCATTAAATTGATAATAGTCTTTTATCGTTAGACTTTTTTCGTAAGGATAAAAGCCTGATAATTATCTATTAATAAACCAAGCAATAAATCAGATAAGGCACTCACTTATTGCTTGTTCTATCTATAATTTAAAGTAAAACTAGTCGCTAAAGCCGTGCCGTTATCGACGATACATTAACGTTTGAACTGGCTTTATTGATATCTGTTTCAAAACCGAGTTGAGCAATCATTGGAATTGGAATAAGTGTTTTGAGTTCAGCTATATTTTCAGCGAGATAATTCATTGGCTCAACGCAGTTTGCTACCCAACCAATACAATCAAGACCATCGGCAACTATCGCTTCATAGGTGAGAACCGCATGATTTAAACACCCTAGTTTCATATTCACCACCAATATTACCTGCTGTTTTGTCTGCTGTACGAACTCAGATAAAAACCTACCTTTACCTAAAGGTAGTCGCCATCCCCCTGCACCTTCAGTGATAACAATATCGCAAGCCCTAGCAATAATTCGCTCGTAACCCGCATTTATATCAGCGAGTTTAATGTCAACATTCATTAAATTAGCGGCGATGTGTGGTGCTATTGCCGGTTCAAATGCAATAGGGTTAATTTCACTAATACCTTGTCCACAGTTTGCTTGCTGCAACAATAATTGTGCATCTTCATTGACCAGTATTTCACCCTGCGCTGTATGCTTAAGCTCACACCCTGCAGATATAGGTTTAAATACAGCAACTTGATAATCTTTTTTAACTAAGGCTGCGGTGAGTATTTGCGCAAAATAGGTTTTTCCAGCATCAGTATCTGTGGCAGTAATAAAAATTTTAAGCATTTAATTTTACCATAATTGCAGAATACACCTTATAAGTCGCCGGATAAATACCACTAGGCTCTTGAAAGTCTTGATAGCAATTAGTCATCTTTTGCCATTTATCTTTACCCGCTAAACCCTTGCCTTGCTGTTTAGGGACATGGTTTGCGCCTAGCCCTTTCAACTCTCGCGCTAGATGTATAACATTTTGATATTCTAATACTAAGTCTTGAGTTTTTTGTTCAAGTAATTTACATGAGGCCTTATCAAAAATAGCTTTTAGGTTTGCATCTGTTTTAAAGTCAATCACGTGCTGTTCATCATCGACTTGTGCCCAAGATGATTTTAACTCATGTAATGTGCCATCGAGTAAGGTGGAAAATATAAACAATCCTCCTGGTTTGAGCACGCGTAATATTTCTTCAATAATATCATCGAGTGGATCACACCACTGAATAACCAAATTAGAATAAATAACATCAATTGTGTTGGCTTTAAAAGGCAGGTAATACGCATCAGCTTCTAACCAGCAGATTTCCTTACTGCGGTTTTCTTGAGCAAAAGACAGCATTTTAGCGGAGATATCAACGCCAATAGTTTGTTGAAATTTACTGGCAAGAATGTCAGTAAAAAAACCGGTACCTGAGCCTAAGTCGACGACAGTTAGATCTGAACGGTTGGGTAATAAAGACATTAAGTGCTTACCCGTATAGCGTTGTAATCGAGATGAAATATCATACGACTGACTCGCTAAGCCAAATGACTTGGCTATTTTAATTCTGTTTAACACTTCAGGCATTAACGTAAAACCTCATTCAAACAATTAGCTAAGTAATTGATATCACATTCTTTATGGTTAGCTGTAATGGTAACGCGTAACCTTGAGCTGTTTTTAGCAACCGTTGGTGGGCGTATCGCGGTTAGCCAAATACCTCTGTTTTTCAAATGTTGACATATTTCTAGTGTTCTTTTTTCGCTGCCAATAACAATAGCGTGAATAGAAGAGGATGACGGAATTATTGTTATTTGACTATCAAGTTTATTTGATAAAAGCGCGCTCAATTCAAAAATATTATCTCTGCGCCAAGACTCTTTTTGAGCAAGCTTGATACTAGTTTTTGTCGCCCAAGCAACGGCGGGGGAAATTGCGGTTGAATAAATATAATGACGAGAAAAATTGACTAAGTAATCATAAACATCTTCATCACAAGCGATAAATGCACCACTAGTGGCTAAAGCTTTGCCAAAAGTTGCCATTACTATATCGACCTGACCAAAGCTACTACTGCCCTGACCGGCATGACCAATAATTCCAATACTGTGTGCATCATCCATGTAAAGCATAGCTTGTTGCTGCTGAGCAATCATAATTAACTGGCTAACGTCTGCGCGATCGCCATCCATGCTAAAAATACCTTCAGAAATAATCAGTTTATTGTCAACAGGACTTTTCGCTAAATATTGTTCAAGTTGCTGATGATTATTGTGTAAATATCGCTTCACTGAAGCTTCACTAGCCAGAGCACCATCAATTAAAGAAGCGTGACTTAACTTGTCTAGAAAAAATTGGCAGTCTTTTTTACCCAAGGCTTGTAATACACCGGAATTAGCTGCAAAACCACTGCTATAAAGTAAGCACCGTGGTTTATTTAACCACTGACAAACTTCATCTTCTAAAGCTTGGTGTGCATAATGAAAACCGGTTATTAAACTGGAAGCACTTGCGCAACTGCCGTATTTATCGACACCTTCTTGCCAGGCTTTATTTATTGAAGGGTGATGATTTAAGCCGAGATAATCATTAGAAGAAAAATTTAAATAGCGTTTTCCTGCAACAACCACCTCTCGGCCATTTTGCTCGCTTATACATTGGCGTTGGCGATATTGTGATTTTTCTTTTTGCTGAGCGACTTGCTCAGCAATAAAGTTAAAAGACATAAATTTCAGCTTGGCTCTTGATCAGTAAATAAACGTTAAAGCGCAGCGTCGTAAAAAAGTTCTTTATTTTGCTGATTGACAACGGCAGTCGTTATATTTTGCTCAGTCTCAATATCATCGGTGGCCACTGTTTCAGTATTAATGCCCAATTTTGCAAATAACTGCATATCTTTATTGGCTTCAGGGTTGCCTGTAGTTAACAACTTACAACCGTAGAATATTGAGTTGGCACCGGCTAAGAAACACATTGCTTGCATTTGTTCGTTCATTGCATCGCGCCCAGCTGATAAACGCACATGGCTTTTAGGCATCATAATACGTGCAACCGCTATACAACGAACAAAATCAAAAGCTTCTAAATCGTCAACATCTGCGAGTGGTGTTCCGGCAATTTTTACCAGCATATTAATTGGAACACTTTCAGGATGTTTAGGTAAGTTAGCCAATTGTGCTAAAAATGACGCTCTGTCTTGAGCATTTTCGCCTAAACCAACAATACCACCACTACAAACTTTCATTCCCGAATCACGGACGTTTTGCAGTGTATCTAATCGGTCTTGATAGCTGCGTGTGGTAATAATAGAGTTATAATGTTCAGGAGAAGTATCTAAGTTGTGGTTATAATAATCTAACCCAGCTTCTTGTAATTCATCGGCTTGACCTCCGTTAATCATGCCTAATGTCATACAGGTTTCTAAGCCAAGTGCTTTAACACCTTTGACCATCTCTAACACAAAGGGCATATCACGAGCTTTTGGATTTCTCCAACCTGCCCCCATACAAAAACGCGTTGACCCTTGGTCTTTCGCTACCTTTGCTGCTTCTAATACTTTTTCAACTTCCATCAAACGTTCTTTTTGAACATCAGTATTATAGCGTGCACTTTGCGAGCAATATTTACAATCTTCAGGACAAGCACCTGTTTTGATTGACAATAAGGTACTAACTTGTACTTCATTAGGATTAAAGTGTTCACGATGAACGGTTTGAGCTTGAAACATAAGGTCACTAAAAGGTCGAGCAAACAATGCTTCCACTTCTGCTATTGACCAATCATGACGAGGTATATTCGTTTGTGACATGTGAAACCTTTACTGTAAAATGTAAATGTGAAAATTGCATCGCTAAATATTAGCAGGTAATCTATACGCCAGTCATTAATTGTCAACATAAAAAACATTGCAAGCTTTACATATGAACAAAAAACACACAGATTTAATCGATTTTGATAAGAAACATGTTTGGCATCCCTACACATCGATGTCAAACCCTCTGCCCTCATACTTAGTTGAATCGGCCAAGGGCGTTTATATAAAGTTAGCTACGGGTGAAGAACTTGTTGATGGTATGTCGTCCTGGTGGTCTGTTTTACACGGCTACAATCATCCAAAGTTAAATCAGGCGCTTGTTGATCAAACACAAAAGATGGCACATGTTATGTTTGGGGGCCTAACGCATGAACCCGCTATTAACTTGTGTAAGAAGCTCATTGAGATCACACCAGAGCCGCTACAAAAAGTTTTTTTATCAGACTCTGGCTCTGTATCGGTAGAAGTTGCCATAAAAATGTCATTACAGTATTGGCACAGTCAGGGCAAAAGTGAGAAGCATAAATTATTGACCGTTAAAAATGGTTATCATGGTGATACTTTTGCCGCAATGTCGGTATGCGATCCTGTTAATGGTATGCACCAAATTTTTGAAAGTGTATTAATGAAAAACATTTTCGCTCCTGCGCCACAGTGTGATTTTTATCAACCTTGGGATAACGCTGAGTTAGCGCCATTAAAAGCCTTATTTGCACAACACCATAATGATATTGCCGCCTTTATTATTGAACCTATTGTCCAAGGTGCTGGTGGTATGCGCTTTTATCATCCTGAGTATTTAAAAGCTTGTCGCGCCTTATGTACCCAATATCAGGTGTTATTTATTGTTGATGAAATTGCTACGGGTTTAGGCCGTACAGGAAAATTGTTTGCTTGTCATTGGGCGGATATAAGTCCTGACATTATGTGTTTAGGAAAAACCCTGACCGGCGGTTATATGACCCTGGCAGCAACTTTGTGTACGCAAGAAATCGCAAAGACCATCAGTGATGGAGAAGCCGGATGTTTTATGCACGGCCCAACGTTTATGGCTAATCCGCTGGCTTGTGCGGTAGCAAATGCAAGTCTAGAGCTTTTGGCAACAGGAGAATGGCAACAGCAAGTGAGTTTTATTGAAGATTATTTAACGCGACACTTATTAGTGTTAAATCAACATTCAAGAGTAAAAAATGCCCGCGTCTTAGGCGGTATAGGTGTGGTAGAAACAAGGGTTGCGGTTAATATGGCAAAGATACAAAAAAGATTTGTTGAATTGGGTGTCTGGATCAGACCGTTTGGCAAGCTTATTTATATTATGCCGCCCTTTATTAGTGATGAACGGGCTTTAGCGAAACTTGTTAAGGCGATAAGCACGGTACTCGATGAGCAGCAGTGTTTTGAAGATTAACCGATACAGATTTGCTGTTAGGTAAAACGGCGTAGAATTATTAATAATCTTACGCCAAGTTAAGTTTCACTAATATATAGATGACCCAAGCAACCGTTATCGTTAGTAGCAGAACGATATTAAAATGCTTACTGTCTTGTTCTCTTCTAGTGCGATAGTGATCGACAACCAAACAAAGGTAACTACAAAGTGCACTTACCCAAAGCACGATATATAAATAGCCCGTTAATGGCGTTAACCAAAATTGCCTTATTTCGATATTTCTAAAGCGCAATAAACCATAATCTTGCTCTGGTGCAGCATAATAAGACATAACAATAGCAAAAATGAATAATATCCATCCGCTTAATGCCAAAGTTCGGCTTAAGAGAACCCAAAAATCTGTTGAATGTCGCCTGTTTTTTAATCCCAATATCATTGATTCAAACCCTCTAAAGTCAATATTACTGTTTTTTGTTTTTATATAGACCGGATCAGCAACTTTTACTTGTTAAACACCGCAGTAAAGGTAACATATCACACCTTAAAGTTAGTGCAAATAAATTCAGTATTCTACACTGGGTCTGTGCACCGACAAAATCTATGACAATAATTAAATAAAGAAAAGAGGTTGATAATGTCAGTTATCTCAATCACTGATGTACTTGCTGGTAAGTACCCAGTAAGTGAAGCAGTTACAGTACACGGATGGATCCGCACTCGCCGTGATTCTAAAGCAGGTATTTCATTCCTAGCGGTTCATGATGGATCATGTTTTGATGCGATTCAAGCTATCGCACCCAGTGATCTCGATAATTATCAATCAGAAATATTAAAATTGACTACGGGTGCTTCAGTTAAAGTCACCGGTATTTTGGTTGAGTCTCCGGGCCAAGGCCAATCTTTTGAAATTCAAGCAACTAAAGTAGAGATACTTGGTTTGGTTGATGATCCTGATACCTATCCTATGGCAGCAAAACGTCACAGCATTGAATTTTTACGAGAGCAAGCACATCTTCGTGCTCGTACTAATATGGGCGGAGCTGTTGCTCGTGTTCGTAATACGTTAGCTCAAGCGGTACATCGCTTTTTACACAGTAAAGGTTACTTTTGGATCAGCACGCCGTTAATTACTGGCTCAGATTGTGAAGGCGCTGGCGAAATGTTCCGTGTTAGTACGCTTGATATGGAAAACTTACCTCGCACCGATAAAGGTAATGTTGACTACGCTAAAGATTTTTTTGGTAAAGAAACTTTCTTAACCGTTTCAGGTCAATTGAACGTTGAGACTTATGCATGTGCCCTTTCAAAAGTTTATACTTTTGGACCGACCTTCCGTGCTGAAAATTCTAACACAACACGTCATCTTGCAGAATTTTGGATGATTGAACCAGAAATCGCTTTCGCTGATTTGTCTGATGCTGCTGACCTCGCAGAAGAAATGCTGAAATATGTCTTCCAAGCTGTGCTTGATGAACGTAGTGATGACATGAATTTCTTCCAACAACGCATTGATAAAACAGTTATTGACCGTATGAATTCTGTTATTAATAATGATTTTGTCCGTTTAGATTACACTGACGCTATTACAATATTAGAAAATAGTGATAAGAAATTTGAAAACAAAGTGTCTTGGGGTGTTGATCTTAATTCAGAGCACGAGCGTTACTTAGCCGAAGAACATTTTAATGGCCCTGTCGTGTTACAAAATTACCCTAAAGATATTAAATCATTTTACATGCGCTTAAATGATGATGGCAAAACCGTTGCGGCTATGGATATCTTAGCACCAGGCATTGGCGAAATCATTGGTGGTAGCCAACGTGAAGAACGTCTTGATGTACTTGATGCGCGTTTAGCCGAAATGAATTTAAACCAAGATGATTACAGTTGGTATCGCGATTTACGTCGTTACGGCACTGTTCCTCATTCAGGTTTTGGTTTAGGTTTTGAACGTTTAGTGGCTTATGCTACCGGTATGCAAAACGTTCGTGACGTAATTCCTTTCCCAAGAACGCCAAACAACGCTGCGTTCTAGGCTAAGAATAATAATCCCATAAAAAAACCTCATTATTGAGGTTTTTTTATGGGTGAAATATCTAGTTTACTTAGTAAGTTCTTTTACCATAAAATATTTACAGCCTGTTTTTGGATAATTTTCTTGTACCCATTTTGTTTGATAACCCTGCTTTTCATAAAACGGCATTGCTTGAAAGTTCAGAGTATCAAGCATACTTAACGTACATCCCCTCGCCACTGCTGCAGTTTCAAGTTGTGCTAATATCTTAACACCCATTTTTTTACCACGAAGTGACTCGTCAACCCACAGCGTATTAATTAACAGCCAATTACCAAAGGTGCGTGCGGATGAACCAGCAATAATGTTACCTAGTTCGTCCTTTATTTGAATAGCTAATGGCTTTCGTTCGCTTACTTCCCAGTGAGCCCAATTGAAATCTGCAATTTTTTTATCTAAAAAATCTATTAGTGCTTGCTCAGGCGCATCCAAAACTTCAATATTCATCGCTCCCCCTTTATTTTACAAATATGAAACATGAGACGTTAAGCTTTTAGCGGGTTTAATAGGACGATCGTTTTCGGCGGTGCCTATGTAAATAAATCCAATAATATCATCGTCTTGGTCTATTCCTAAACCACGTTTTACTGATGAATCGTAGCTAAAGTCACCCGTTCGCCACACAGCGCCATAACCTAAACTAAAGGCAGCCATTTGCATAGCATGGGCACAACAACCTGCTGCGATTGCTTGTTCAAATTTAGGCACTTTGTCGTGCGCTTGATACCGCGTGCTAACAACGATAATTAACGGTGCACGATACGGCATATTTTTGGCTTTTTGTATTTTAGCTTCAGTAAACTGATGAACTTTAGCGACATCTTCAAATATCTGGCTTAACTTATCTAACCCTTGTTCTTTAACAAGGGTAAAAAACCATGGTGATAAACAACCGTGATCAGGAACACGCATTCCAGCGTTCAATATAAATTCAACATCGCTAGCAACAGGGGCTGGTGATATTAACCTAGGATTAGATTGTCGTTTTAATAATAATTCTTTGGCATTCATTAATTATAAAGACTCATGGGTAGTTTCAATACTAAGGATTATATACCCGTTATCCTTCAAAGTGCACGCGGATCCCTACATCTTGTTTAATAAACAACATAGATAATAATCAATACGGGTCAACCGACCTGCACAAAAAATCAAAGGCGTAACATATAATGAAAAAAGTTCGCTAATAACACATTTATTTACTAATCAGACTACATAAGTGATCAATAATTAAGTAGCATAGCCAGTAATTACAATTACATACTAACTGTGCCGGATATTATGACAGAACCCACATCGTTACCTAATGCTCCTGTAAAGCAAAGTGCTTTAAAACGAGTTACTTTAAAATTTTTTAGTTTATTAAATTCATTTAGAAAAATAATTATTAATGTTGTTTTTTTTCTGGTTTTATTTTTATTTATCGCGGCACTTGGCAGCGATGATGACAAGATCGTTGTTCCTAACAATACAGCCTTAGTGTTAAATCTTACTGGAGATATCGTTGAACAAAAGAATGCGATTGACCCGATGGATGCTTTAATATCAGAAGCCTTAGAAGAAAAAGAAAAAAACCCAGAAGTTTTACTTAGCGACTTATTGAATGTCATTGAAAGAGCAAAAAATGACAGCCGTATAGAAATGATCGTATTACAGCTTCAAGGACTTAACAGCACGGGTTTAAGTAAATTACAAGACATTGCCCAAGCTTTAGAGACGTTTAAAGCTGCTGGTAAAAAAATAATTGCTGTTGGCGATCAATATTCTCAAGACCAATATTACTTGGCAAGCTCTGCTGATGAAGTATGGCTCAACCCTCGTGGTTGGTTGTTACTTGACGGTTATGGCCGTTATCAACTTTATTTTAAATCTGCATTAGATAAGCTCTCTATTAGCCAACATATATTTCGAGTCGGTACCTATAAATCTGCTGTAGAACCATACATGCGCGACGATATGTCAGCGGCGGCTAAAGAAGCCAACAAATTATGGTTAACTGATTTATGGTCACAATATAAAAGTGATGTCGCAAGCAACCGAAAATTTTCGATTGATAACTTTGATGAAAATGCTGATGTTTTAGTGGCAAAACTTGAGCAAGCTGATGGTAATATTGCGCAGTATGCTTTAGATAATCTTTGGGTTGACGCGTTAAAAAATCGTCAAGAGATGAAGCTGTCTTTGATTAAACTTGTTGGAAAAAATTCAGCCGGTGATAGCTATAATAATATTAGTTTCAAACATTATTTGTCTGCTACTAAACCTTTGTATCCAATGGTGAACCCAAATACCGATAAAGTTGCCGTTATTGTTGCTAAGGGGACTATTTTAGATGGTCGCCAAAAGCCAGGAACCATTGGCGGGGATAGTACAGCATCACTATTAAGAGAAGCGCGTTTAAACAATAAGGTGAAAGCGGTAGTTCTTCGTGTCGATAGCCCGGGTGGAAGTGCTTATGCCTCTGAAATTATTCGTCAAGAAATTGAACTGATCAAGTTAGCAGGAAAACCTGTTGTTGCTTCAATGGGAACTTATGCCGCTTCTGGGGGCTATTGGATATCGGCACCTGCTGATAAAATAATAGCTTCTCCAGCAACGATCACCGGCTCAATTGGTATTTATGGATTTTTCATGACCTTTGAGAATTCATTAAGCAAACTAGGTGTTTACACTGATGGCGTTGGTACCACTGATATAGCCGGATTTGGTGTAACCCGCCCACTGACTGATGGCATGGCAAGAGTATTTCAATTAAATATTAATAGAGGCTATCAAGACTTCATTGGCCTTGTCGCCGAAAATAGAAATATGAGCCTTGAGCAAGTTGATAGTATAGCCCAAGGACGTGTCTGGTCAGGTGCAAAAGCGAAAGAGTTAGGGCTTGTTGATGAGTTAGGCAACTTAACGACCGCTATTAATGCAGCAGCAGAATTAGCCGAGTTAGCAACGTTTGAAACCTTATTGATTGAAATAGAACAAACGCCAAAAGATCTTTTCCTGCAAGGATTATTAGGTCAAGCAAAGACTTTCTTTCCTGAAACTGAAATAATGACTCTAAGCAATACGGATAAATTATTTTTAGAAATGAAAGCACAGCTATCTCACCTCAACATACTTAATGATCCTCAAGGGGTTTACTCCTTATGTATGACCTGTGAAATTAATTAGTTCGCAGTGACCTAAATCGCTTTGTTATATTCACATGGAAGTGAATAGAGAACAATATTTAACAAGCGCACGTGATTATCAGACCAAACGACAAGACAGTAATAATTCTAAGGTAACAGTATGAAAAAACGCATTTATATCGCCTACACTGGCGGTACCATCGGCATGAAAAATAGCGGCCAAGGTTGTGTTCCGGTAAAAGGACATTTAACCGAGTCGATTAATGGTACGCCTGATTTTCATCGACAAGAGATGCCTGACTTTACCATTAATGAATATTCACCATTAATTGATTCATCAAATATGACGCCGCAAGATTGGCAACGTATTGCCGATGATATAAAAGCTAATTACGATAATTACGATGGCTTTGTTGTTCTTCATGGTACAGATACCATGGCTTATACCAGCTCTGCGCTTTCGTTTATGTTTGAAAATTTATCTAAACCTGTCATTGTTACCGGCTCACAAATTCCGTTAAGCCAATTACGATCAGACGGACAAGTAAATCTGTTAAATTCACTTTATATTGCGGCAAACTACCCCATTAATGAAGTGGGCTTGTATTTTAATAATAAATTATACCGGGGTAACCGTTGCATTAAAGCTTACGCTGATGGCTTTAACGCTTTTGATTCCCCCAATATGTCGCCACTTCTAGAAGCTGGAATTAATATTAAGCTCCTTGAAGGTAAACTCAACGTTGCTGTTACCCAACCATTCTCGGTCGCACAAATAACACCACAACCGATAGGTGTTGTTCATTTGTACCCAGGGATTTCTAGTGAATTAGTCGCCAATATTATCAAGCAACCGGTAAAAGCGTTAATTATTCGCAGTTATGGCGTCGGTAATGCGCCACAAGATGAACAGCTACTTGCTTGTTTAACGCAAGCTTATCATCAAGGAATTGTCGTGGTAAATTGTAGCCAATGTATAAAAGGGACTGTGAATATGGAAGGTTATGCAACGGGCGTGGCATTAAGTAAATGTGGTGTTGTCGGTGGTGGTGATATGACGCTAGAAGCAACATTAACTAAACTACATTACTTACTCAGTAAAGAATTACCTCAAGCTGAAATTTGTCGTCTTTTACAAGAAAATCTCCGTGGTGAACTCACGACTCATTAAACCATTACGCTCTGGTTGCTATGATTAAGAAACATGGCAGCCTTATTTATCTCTCCTATACTGCCAAATCACCCCTAGCCCAAACAAAGAATATAAAACATTTAAAATCAACAACTTAGAACAACACCGGTACTTATACTCGTCGATTTACAAGGATTATCCTTTAAATAAACAGTTACGCGTTACCGGCGATCGGGATAAAATCAACATTAAATATAATAGTAGCCCGTTTTTACTCTCCTTAAAAAACTGGCAATATTTAGTAAACACCAAAAAAGGAAAAGCCACTAAATAATCAGTGGCTTTGGGCTATTGTTAAGTATAATTAATGAAATAAACTCACATTCAACTCATATAAAACTTATGTTACATTAACAGTAAATAGGTTTAACTCTGGCCAGTAATGGTAAATCATTTGCAGATAACGCCCCTAATTTTAACCATTCAATAAGCGATTTAGTTAAATCGATAGATTGCCCTGACAACATTTGATTTTGTAATAATTGTACCTGTACTTGCATCCGCTCGGCTTTAAATTCTGCAGGTGACTCTTTACTTGCTAAAATTTCGAGTTCAAGGGTTTTGTTACTTCGGTCAATCAGTTTGCTGTTTTGATAACACTCTTGTAAACGTTTCTGCCAAACATTGGGTAAATCTACCAGTGTTTCAGAAAAATCAGCTGCCGTTTCCGGTTTATTAGTAGCTAAACTTTCTAAGCAATCGAAAACAAGTTGCCAAGTTTTGGCCTTTTTGTTTTCTGTCATTTGCATGAGTTGTTGAGATATTTGCGCAAGTAATTTTTCAGCTAAGGTTACGGCACTTCTTATTACCGGACGTTGACTGGTAATTTTTACACGTAATTCTTCAATACTTACTTGTAAGCTTAATAACGCTGTTTCTGATATATCCGCGACTAGTTGTTGCTGATAGCTTTGTAATTGTTGTGATAATTCAATTTGTTGATTTTCACGGTTCGATTGTTCAAGCAACTTAGCTTCATCACGCTTTGAAAATAGCTGGTCATTCACTTTTCTAAATTTTTGCCAAAGCTGATTCTCTTCACGTTGACCGCTGTAGCCAATGGCTTGCCATTGTGTTTGCAGTTTTTTAACACTCTCAATTGCAGAGAAAACGTCATCGTCGTTCAATGCTTGAGTAACTTGAGCGATCAATAGGTTTTTGCTATCACTGTTACGTTGATGATAATTTCTTAATTCAGCTTTAACGGGTTGTAAGCTCGCCGTAAACGATTGACTAAGTAAGTTGAATTTAGTTTTATCAACCTGCCCCGCGTTTTGCCATTGCTGTATTAATTTATTGAGTGTTGCATCAGTAAACTTCCAATCGATGGCTTCATTATCAATGCCTTCATTGAGTTTTGCAGAAAAGTCGTCGGCAAAACTTTGCGCTTTACTAATAAGTTGCTGGCGAGATTCAAGATGTAGTTCACGTAACTTTTCTTGTTCTGCATAAAATAACCGACATGGAGCAAAAGCTTGTTCGCAAAGTGCGTTGAATTGATAATTTAACTCTTTTTCAATTGACTCTTCAGCATGTCCAAGTGAATTCCACGTAACACGAAATTGTTTAACTTTTGCTGCTTGCTCATTGGGGTTATCAATTGGCTGATCAACGAGTAACTTAATATCCACAAGTAACTGCTGTTTTCTAGGCGTAGCAATAGATTGCTCTAAATCACTTAACTCGGCTATTTTATCTGCTATATCATCAAAGTCACGTTGAACTCGTGACTTTTGCTCTTCGGATAAACCATCAAAATGTTTTTTAGCTTTTTTGAAAACACCAAAAGCCGCATTGTACTTACCTGTCATTATTAAGCGCTTTACATCAGCAACTTTTTTCTGGCATTGTGATAAAAGTAAGCCTTGTTCTTTAATTAACGATTTTAGGCCTTGCTGCCATTGTTGTTTTATTTCTTTAAAGGCGTCAACAATAGATTGTGGTAATACCCCTGCAGCTTTTAGCTCAACAGTTTTCCATTCTTGTAGCCACTGATCGAACAGAGGTTTACGAAGGTTCAATTCTTCAATGTTTTTAGGTAAAGCTACTTGTGATATTTTTGAAATTAGATGGGTTGCATCACTCACCGATTGTGCAATCTCAGGCAATTGAGCCAGTTTTTTTGCTTGGGCTTTTACTAAAGCAATAAAGTGTTGTTGTTCTTTACTGTTTAATATTGAAGAGGTTATTTCTTCGCGTAATTGTTCAAGTTTATCTTGATACTCAGCTTCATCAAGGTCACCACTTTCAAAAATTGTTGTGGTAAGCTTTTTACTCATTTCATTAAGGGCACTATTAAAATGCTCATTAGCCAAACGTTTGTCTGCCACTAATTTTTCAGCAATGATTTCTTGTTGATGGGCTTCATGTAACGGAGAAAAATGTTTAATGAGTTGGCTATTAATGATTTTATACTTGTCTGTAAAGTTTTCAGCTTCTGGCGAAGAGAGACAAGAGAAGTCTTGATAATAGTTTTGCCACTGCGTTTCTAATTCAGCTTGTTTTTCTTTGAGTTGCAGATAATCATTTACCTCTTTCAAAGCAAGTAACTTTGCTAAAACTAACTGAACACCTTTTTTAATTTTGTCAGGTTGTTCTGCCAACTCGTGTAAATGTTGTAACTGTTGCTCAATATTAGTTTTTATTTTTTCATTACATGATTTTTTAAGTAATTTATCTAATACATCAAGAGGCAATACTTGTTTGAGTAAATAAGCTTGTACGACTTCATCTTGCTTATGGGTAAAAATTGAATGGGTTAACGATGGTTTATTAATTTTTTCAAATAAAGCGATAACAACATCGGCTTGTGTTTCATTTTGTAACCATAGTTCCAAGGACGGTAACTTATCATTGCTTTTCAATAAGATTAATTTGTCTTGATTACTGATCGTTATTTCGTGCTGGCCAAGCAGAATCTTTTCTACTTGCTTAAGACAATATTCACGGACTTTTTTATTATCGTTGTCGATACTGTTTTTATGCCAAACAGTAAAATCAGCCATTTTAATGAGAGCAGCGCGGCGCACTAATTCGTTAGGGTCTGTTTGTGCAAGATTTGTTAATATAACTAAGTCATCGGGATTGCTAAGTAATAAATCTTCACTGATTGCCGTTAACCGAACATTGTGTTCTTTACTTTGCCATTTTGCTTTGAAAAATTTAGAAAAAATCATAAATCGGAAAACCTTGCAATATTATTGTCTGGGTTGTTTTTAAGATCAGCGAACTCGCTTTTCAACTGGCGTTTAGTTTTATCTACGATAAGTCCATCTGCGCCAACGCTTAAGATTTGATCTGAATTTAAATGTCTTGATTGATAAGCCATGGTAATTTGCAGCGCTGATGTTTTTTGTGCTGTATCAACTATAGTTCCCTCTGGCCATTTGCCCGTTTCAGCGGCACACTTTAAGCGCAAGTACATTTCTTCTGACATATCGTCTACTAATGAAATAATATCCATTGTTATATTTACAGCCTTTGTTTCTTAATTCTTACGAGAAAAGTTAATGTTAATTTCGGTATTTAAGCATCAGCAAACGAATGCGAGTTGCAATATACCAAATAAAGCCAACCACTGCCGCACCAATACTTATAAAATATTGCCATGTGCCCTGCTGTGCGTCTTGCCAATACAAAAATAGAAAACCACCACAAAAAAGTAACATAGCGATAAATGAGTGATTCATCAGTTTTTGGGATTGATCTATTTTGCTCAATTTTTTCATTGATGCTATTTGACTGGCATCAACTTTGGTCAAATCGATTTCACAATGAGAGCAAGACTTCGCTTTGTCAGATATCTTTTTCTTACAGTTTGGGCAATTAATTACAGCCATAGGAAGATAACGCTCCATAAAATAATTAGTGTTAATATTCTACCTAAATTTAAGCAAAAAAAAACGTCCTATTGGACGTTTTTTAAAGTAATTTTACTTTTATTGCAAATTAATAAAAGTAAATCAATTATAAATAAAATTACTTGTTTTTATTAAAACGATCTTCCCAGAATTTAGCTTTTTCAATACCAAGCTTTTTAGGGTCAAAGGTAAATTTTGTCACCCCTAATTTCTGCTGACGTTCATAATCTTTTAGTGCTTTAATCGCGGGCTTAGCCATAAAGAAGATGGCGATAAGTGCAAAAATATTCAACCAAGCCATTAACCCAACACCAATATCACCAAGACTCCAAGCAGCACTAGGTTCTGCAACAGTACCGTAAAAGACTGCTGACATTAGCACCACTTTAAGGAGGAATCTAAGTGCCGGCATTTTAATTGTTTTATTAATATAAGAAACATTATTTTCCGCGATAAAGTAATAAGCTAGTACCGTTGTAAAGGCAAAGAAAAACAAAGCAATAGCAATAAAGGGTTTACCAAAACCGGTTAAAACACTATCGACCGCAATTTGCGTAAAAGCAGGACCACTAATAACAACGTCACTGGCTAAGTTACTAACAACAAAACTAGTCGCGCCTTCTGGCATAACATTATACGACTGTGTGATTAAGATCATAAACGCAGTAGCAGAACAAACAAATAAGGTGTCAATATAAACTGAGAAGGCTTGCACTAATCCTTGTTGCGCTGGATGTTCAACTTCTGCAGCAGCAGCAGCATGTGGTCCAGTACCTTGTCCGGCTTCATTTGAATAAACTCCGCGTTTAACACCCCAACCAATTGCTGCACCAAACCCCGCCATTGGCGTAAAAGCATCGGTAATAATTAGCATAAAGACACCAGGTAGCTGATCAATATGCAATGCTATGATAGTACACGCAATGATAATGTAAGCAAGCGCCATAAAAGGCACCACAATTTGGGTAAAGTTAGCAATACGCTTAACACCACCAAAAATGATAAAACCAAGTAATAAAACAATAAATACCGCGGTATATACTTTCGTTAAAGGTAAGTCGCCCATAAAAGAGCTAACTGAACCACCGGCGCCAAACACATTGACCATAGCATCACCGATGCCGTTTGATTGCACAACAGGTAATAAAACACCACAAGCAAGAATAGTTGATAAAGCAAATATCCAAGCATACCATTTTTGACCTAAGGCTTTTTCAATGTAGTAAGCTGGGCCACCACGGTACTGACCGTCCTCTTCTTCTTTATAAATTTGGGCATTGGTTGATTCGATATAAGCCGTTGCTGCACCTAAAAAGGCAACTACCCACATCCAAAATACCGCGCCAGGTCCACCAAAACCAATAGCAGCAGCAACCCCTGCAATATTACCAGTACCAACTCGTCCAGATAAAGACACCGCTAAGGCTTGAAAAGATGAGATACCCTTTTCTGAGCTTTTACCCGAAAGTAATAGGCGAAACATTTCTCTGAAATGACGTACTTGCGCAAATCGCGTTAAGACAGAGAAAAAGACCCCCGTTCCTAAACAGAGATAAATTAAGTACGGGCTCCAAATATAGCCGTTAATGGTATTTACAATCGCTTCCACATGACACTCCAGATTTATTATTATTATTATTTAATTTGTTGTTCGACGGTTGAGGGCCGCTAATCATTTAAGTGCAACTTGATATAGCACTTAAACGATCATCGAACTTCAATTATTGATTTTAGATAGGTTTAGCGTAAATCATCAACAACATGATAAATAGCCGTTAAAAAGTCACGACCAAATAAGCTACTACGCGTGTCTGACCAACCGACACTGCGGTCTGGTAATAAGTCATTATCTTTAAAAGGCATTTCTACAGTATAAGACAAACATTTGAAGTTATTACCAACCCAATTAGCACCCACAGTTAAGTTAGCTTGGCCGGGCTCATCTTTATCATAACCTTTGTCATCTTGAAACTCAGGAGTTACCGCTAGAAGAATGGCTTTGAATTTTTCTTCCAAGGCTTGATGTTTAGCGTCATATGCGGGGACACCTTCACAGCCAGCGACAAAGTTAAACGGTAGAGCTTCATCGCCATGAATATCAAGAAACATGTCAACACCGGTAGCTAACATTTTCTCACGCACCAAGAATACTTCTGGACTGCGTGCCATTGAAGGCTCTAACCACTCACGATTTAAATTAGTACCGATAGCATTTGTTCTTAAATGTCCTCGAACTGAACCATCAGGATTCATATTAGGCACTAAATAAAACACCGAACTGTCTAAGAGTGAGCGAGCAACGCCATCGTCTTCATCGAGCAAACGGTCAATAAAACCTTCCATAAACCATTCAGCCATACTTTCGCCAGGATGTTGACGAGCAGTAACCCAAATAACTTTCTTGTTTGGACCTTCTTCTCCAACTTTTAATACTGACACATCGCGTCCATCAAGGGTTTGTCCTAAAACTTGCAACTGGCAATCAATATCTAATTGCGCTTGATGCAGTAAGTCTTGATGACGTTCGTAGCTATACGGAGCAAAATAAGCAAAATAAACTGAATCATATTCTGGGGTTAAAGTAATACTCAGTTTTTCTCCATCAAATTCAGTTGGTACACGAAACCAATGCTCACGGTCGTAGGAAGCCACTGCTTGATAATCTGTCCATCCTTCTGTGTAAGCAGAAGTTCCAGCATTCATTAAATGAAGGGTATGTTCACAACGATCGGTATTATTAAGTTTAAAATGAAACCACTGATAAAAATCAGATTGGTTGTCTTTAACAATTTCAAGTTGAATATTATCGGCTTGGCTTGCATCAATAACGCGGATATTTCCACTATCAAAGTTAGAGGTAATTTGCATGACAGGATCTGCTATTTTTATTATGAATAGCCACAGTGTACACAAACAATGAAAAGATCAGAAGTAATATGCGTTAAAGTGTTCTAAGAAACAGCCCAATTTCAGAAGAATAGCCCATTGATTTTGCAATAACGGTATTTTTATCATCAATGACATAATAACTTGGATAACCTTCTATCTTGAATTGATGCTTGATTTGCTCTGTACCTAAGGCAATAGGGAAAGTTAATTGATGCTGGCTAGAAAATTCAAAGACCTCTTTTTTATCGACATAATCTAATGCAATGGCGATAACATTTATCTGTTGGTTCTTTTCATATGTCTCTTGAAGATTACTGATACTGATATGACATATTTGACACCAAGGAGCAAAAAAATAAATAATGGTAGTTTTCTTAAAATTGGCAAGTTCAATGGTTTTATCATCGAGCGTTTCTAATGAAACAGTTTGTGGCGTTATCTGTTCTCCCGTTGATAGCATGTCTGATTCTCTGAACATTGTCAGTGCTTGAAAGATAGCTAAAAACACCACAGCTTGAATAAATAAACTCTTCAACACAACTCACCTTTATAAATAATATAATAACGAAATAGTTATATTTATAGACCCGATCACCCGATTAAAAATTCAAATTAAAACAAAAAAAATCCAATACCTAGGTATTGGATTTTTATTGCTATTAATAGAGGAAGGTTAACAAGTAGCGTTAGCCTATCTGTGTTAAACCATTCATGTAAGGTTGTAATGCTGTTGGAATTTTTACACTGCCGTCAGCTTGTTGGTAATTTTCTAAAATAGCGACTAATGTACGACCAACCGCTAAGCCAGAGCCATTTAAGGTGTGCAATAATTCAGGTCTCTTCGTTTCACTGCTTCTAAAGCGTGCTTGCATGCGGCGAGCTTGAAAGTCGCCCATGTTAGAACAAGAAGAGATTTCACGGTAAGTATTTTGTGCAGGCAACCATACTTCGATATCGAATGTTTTAGTTGCACTAAAACCAATATCACCCGTACATAAAATAACGGTACGGTAAGGTAATTCTAATCTTTCAAGAATTTTTTCAGCATGACCTGTTAAGGCTTCTAACGCGGTAAATGAATCTTCTGGCTTAACAATCTGCACCATTTCAACTTTATCAAACTGATGCTGGCGAATTAGACCGCGAATATCACGACCACCTGAACCGGCTTCACTTCTAAAACATGGGGTATGCGCGCACATCTTAATAGGTAACTCGGCCTCTTCTACAATTTCATTTCTTAATAAATTTGTTAAAGGGACTTCAGCCGTTGGGATCAAAGAGAATTTTTTATTACTTAAATCAGTGTGAAATAAATCTTCACCAAATTTAGGTAACTGTCCTGTGCCATAAAGTGAATCTTGATTCACTAAATAAGGCACGTACATTTCTTGATAACCATGCTCTTCGGTATGAACATCAAGCATTAACTGTGCAAGCGCACGGTGCATTTTAGCAATTTGGCCACGTAAAACCGCAAAACGTGTTCCCGCAAGTTTAGCACCACTTTCAAAATCTAAACCGTTGCCAATACCAGCACCAACATCAACATGATCTTTAACTTCGAAATCAAAGACACGAGGTGTTCCCCAGCGTTTAATTTCAACATTATCATCTTCACTTGCCCCGTCTGGGACTGAATGATCGATTAAATTTGGCACCGCCGAAAGAATATCATCAATTTTAGCAAGCACATCATCTTGTTCAATTTTGGCAGCATCTAGATCAGCACCTAATTGACTCACTTCAGCTAATAATGGCTGAATATCTTCTCCACGCGCTTTAGCTTGGCCAATAGATTTTGAACGGGTATTGCGTTGATTTTGTAATTCTTGGGTTTTGATCTGAAAAGCTTTTCGTTGCTCTTCTAGATCGATTAATAACGCAGTATCTAAAGAAAAGCCACGTTTCGCTAATTGTGCCGCAGTGGCTTCGATATCATTTCTAAATAATTTTGGATCAAGCATTTTATTCACATCTACAAGTTAAGTGGTTGTTTATTTATTTTAGCTTTGCTTACTTAGTCGCATAAGTTACTAAGTACATCCCAATACCAGCAGCAAAAACACATAAGCTGACATTAAGTAATATATTTATCATGCCTTTTAGGAATTCACCTTGTTGCATTAACAAAAGTGTATCCAATGAAAAGGTTGAAAATGTGGTGAAAGCTCCTAGAAACCCGATACCTATAAGGGTTCGGTAGACACTTACTTCAATTACACCATTTTCAATAAGACCATATAAGGTGCCCATGATCAATGAACCGGAAATATTAACCGCCAATGTCGCAAAAGGGAAACCTTTTCCGAGCCAATTCAATATTAATTGCGAAAAATAAAAGCGTAGACTTGCCCCACACGCTCCGCCAAGTGCTACAAATAGATATAATGAAAAGGTACTAATGGTATTAGTCATAACGTTTATTATTACTTTGGTTATTTAATTCATTGAGAAAATTTTGTTTATCTTTTAACTGTTTTTCCAAGCCACGGTCTGTTGGTTGATAAAGCGAGGTATGTTGCAAGGATTCAGGAAAATAATTTTCTCCTGCAGCAAAGCCATTATCTTCATTATGAGCGTACCTATATTCGCTGCCATGACCGAGTTCTTTAGTAATACTACTGGTGGCATTTTTTAAATGGAAGGGGACGTCGAGCTCTGCAGTATTTTTAGCAAGCTCTTTGGCCTGGTTAAAAGCCATATATACGGCATTACTTTTCGGTGCTAAAGCCATGTATACAGTTGCTTGAGCTATAGCTCGCTCACCTTCACTAGGTCCAACACGCTGAAAAGTATCCCAAGCATTAATAGCGAGTTGCATTGCTCTAGGGTCGGCATTACCAATGTCTTCACTGGCGATCGCTAACAGCCGACGGGCGACGTAAAGTGCATCTCCGCCCCCTGCTAATATTCTCGCGTACCAATAAAGTGCGGCATCAGGAGAGCTACCGCGCACAGATTTATGAAAAGCACTGATTAAATCATAAAAGGCATCACCACCCTTATCGTATAAAGCAATTTTATTGCCCGCTACTTGTACAACAGTTTCTAAAGTAATGGTGATTTTGGATCCTGACAGAATATCAACGCAGTTTTCAAAGACATTCAATAGACGTCGTGCATCGCCATTAGCCAAGGTTAATAATTGCTGCTGGGCATTATCGGCAATATATATCTTAATGTTTTTGCTGTTTTGCTGATTTTCACAAGCGCGCGTTAAAATAATTGATAAATCATCACGCGTTAACTTTTTTAAAGTATAAACACGTGCACGTGATAAAACCGCTTGGTTAAGTTCAAAAGCGGGATTTTCAGTGGTCGCGCCAATAAAAATAATGGTGCCATCTTCAATAAAAGGCAAAAAAGCGTCTTGCTGTCCTTTATTAAAACGGTGAACTTCGTCAACAAATAATACGGTGCGTTTTTTATGGCGAAGTAAACGTTGCTTAGCATTATCTATTGCTTGACGTATATCTTTAATACCCGAGGTTACCGCCGATAAGCGTTCAACCTCGGCATTTGCATGACTAGCGATAATTTCTGCTAAGGTGGTTTTGCCTGTACCCGGCGGCCCCCAAAAGATAACAGAATGACACTTCCCCTGCTCAATCGCGATCGTTAACGGCATACCTGGCGATAAGATATGTTGTTGACCTTGATAATCGGCTAATGTTTTAGGGCGAAGTTTGGCCGCTAATGGTTGAAACTGATCATCGTCATTGTCAGTTTTAATCATTCCTTCATCAGCGAAATCTAAAGGTAAAGAGCCATTAGCGTCGTCGTTAGCGTTGATCATCTAACTCAACACCTTCGGGTATTTTAAAGGTAAATAGTGCACTTTTGGGAACAGTTACTTGGTCAAACTGTGAAAGCTTAAACAGGCTTAACTGCCCTGTTGCGTCTAAAATAGTAAAGCTGGTAAGCATATTACTATTTTTCTTAAAACGTAATTCTAACGTCTTCACTTGGGCATTAGTATCATTAGCATGAATGAGGTAATTGTTTTCATCGGTTGAGCTAACACTATAATGTTGCCATAGTGTTGGATCGCTGCTTGTTAATAATAAAATGGGGGTGTTGAGTAACGCTTTTTCTAAAAGATAAGCACTAACCTGCTCTACAAACGGGTCAAAAAACCATAAGGTATCACCATCTGAAACGATTAATGACTCATCTGGTTCTGCCGTTTTCCAGTGTACTAAGTTAGGTTTTTTAACCGCTAGAGTGCCCAAAGCGTTTTGTAACTCATTACCTTCGGCATCCAGAACTTGCTGGTTAAAATTCGCCGTAAAATATTCAAGTTTTGCTAATTTTTGTATTAAATTACTTTTAATGATTAGAGCATCGTTGCTTGGCTTTTCTATAACATTGGTCGGTTCATCGAACGGCAAAGCAAAAACGGAGGTACTTGCACTGCTTAATACAACAACAGAAAAAAATGATAAAAGTGCTGTTTTTTTTAGGGAAAAATTCATTCAGTTATCCTTATAACTTGACTACATAAGTCGGGGAAAATAACACCTACAAATCTCTTACAGGTGGTGGTGCCAATACTTCACGGGCACCGTTATGGCCTGGTGAACTTACCACACTTTGGTTTTCCATATCTTCAACAATACGTGCTGCACGGTTATAACCAATTCTAAATTTACGTTGCACACTTGATATGGAGACACGTCGACCTTTAGTGACAAATTCAACCGCCTCGTCATACAAGGTATCCAGTTCAACCGCTTCATCGGCTTCGGCTTGCTCTCCGGGTAATAAAATTTCATTATCAGTATCACCTGACAATATTTCTTCAACATAATTAGGTTCGCCACGAGACTTCCAGTCGGCAACAACAGCATGTACTTCGTCATCGTTAACAAAAGCGCCGTGAACACGCACAGAAACAGCCTCGCCAGGCGGTAAATAAAACATATCTCCCATGCCTAACAGCTGTTCAGCACCTTGTTGGTCAAGAATAATACGTGACTCCATTCTTGATTGTACTCGCAGTGCCATACGGGTTGGAATATTTGCTTTAATTAAACCGGTAATTACATCCGCTGAGGGACGTTGAGTCGCTAAAATTAAATGCATACCCGCCGCTCGGGCTTTTTGAGCAATACGCGCAATAAGTTCTTCGACTTTTTTACCTGCAACCATCATCATATCGGCAAATTCGTCAACGAGTATAACAATCGCAGGCAATTTTTCTAACAAAGGCGGCGTTTGCGTAAAAGCATCATTAGGTTGCCAAGTAGGATCGATTAACGGCTCTCCAGCTTCAATAGCATTAAGCACTTTTTCATTGTAGCCTTTAAGGTTACGTACACCCAGAGACGACATAAGTTTATAGCGACGTTCCATTTCACCGACACACCAGCGCAGCGCGTTAGCCGCTTCTTTCATGTCGGTAACCACTTCAGCTAACAAATGTGGAATACCGTTATAAACAGAGAGTTCAACTTGTTTGGGGTCGATCATTATCATCCGCACATCTTCAGGTGTGGATTTATACAATATACTGACAATCATGGTATTAACCGCAACTGACTTACCTGAGCCTGTTGTTCCTGCCACTAATAAATGCGGCATCTTGGCTAGATCGGCTATCACGGGTTTACCTGAAATATCGCTACCAATCGCCATGGCTAAATGAGATCTTGATGCAGCAAATGCCGGGGCAGAAATGACATCAGTAAAATACACCGTTTCTCTATATTTATTGGGTAACTCAACACCAATGACAGATTTACCTTCAATAACTTCAACGACTCGGACACTTTTAGCAGATAAGGAACGGGCAATATCTTGCGACAAACCGCTTACTTTACTGGCTTTAACACCTGGCGCTAAATTTAACTCGAAACGGGTAATAACAGGTCCGGGATAAACACCAACGACTTCAGCTTTCACACCAAATTCTAAGAGTTTTTCCTCAACTAGTCGACTGACTAATTCAAGCTCTTTCTCGTCAATAGGGTTTTCAGTCCGGTTGGGGCGATCTAATAAATCAAGCCCCGGTAGTCCTTGGTAAGTTGCGCTATCTCTTTTTACCGCGACCTTTATCGGTTCTTCAACATTGATTGGATCAACTTTCTCAAAGGCGGCCGTTATTTCATCATCGCTAACATGTTCTTGAACATTAAAAGCGAGTGGTTCACCGATAAGGTCATCTATTGCGACAAAATGCTCGATGTCCTCTTCGAGATCAAAAGAAAGATCTTTTTTACTCGGTGCAATAATGTCTTCATATTCTTGTTCATTTATTGCATCAAAAGCATGATGTAGCTCTTCGTTTTCATCCTCTAGATTTTCATCTACTTGAAAACTTGCCGGTTGTTTTTCAGTTAGCTCAGGTAAAGCCACTGGCTGTTCTTTTTTCTCAACAGTACTAACCAATACTTGTCTTTTTACTTTTTCAGTCTTCAATGCAGTGAAGTAGGCTTGTAGTTTTTGAGGTATCGTTAATAAATATTGGGCGAATAGTATTGTATAAGCACCGGTTTTATCAATAAAGGCGATCAATGAGAAACCGGTTAGTAGCACAAAACCAGAGAGGAGAAAGGTCAAGAATAATAAAGTACTACCGACAAAAGAAAAATAAGGCAGCACCGTTTGACTTAACGCGTCACCAATAATACCACCAGCTGAAAAGTAAAAGACATCATCAAAATTCATACTGGCAATTGATGTTATACCAATATAAAAAAGAATAAAGCCAATACACTTTAACCCTAAGGTTAAGTAATCTAATTGAATTAAGCGATGATATTTTTGAAACAATAACCACCCTGTTATTGCAGTAACAAAGGGTAGACTATAAGAAATAAAACCAAATAAGTTTAACAGTAGGTCAGAAATATAAGCGCCAACAGCACCGCCTAAATTACGAATAGGTGTTTGATAACCACTTTGAGACCAACCAGGATCAGCGGGGTTAAAGCTAAATAGCGCTAACATAATAAACATGGCAAAAAGAAAAGAAACCAACAAACCAGCTTCTAGTAATCGTTGCACACCATTTAATTTACTTTGAGTAGGAGATTCTGTAGACAATATAATAAACCGAGTTAATAACTATTTTATAGCCATACCACTCAAGTTGCAGTAATACGGGTATGTTTATATACAGTAAAATAACAAACTATTGTAAGGAGTTAAATGTTTAAATCACTTACTTGAGCTCAATGATGCGATTAACGTTTAATCGGTAGAAAATTAGTCGATTTAACCTCTTCCATAACAACATAACTTCTACTTTCGCTTACAGAGGGCAAACGAAGTAAAGTATCACCTAGTAATTCTCGATAGGCGACCATGTCTGCAACGCGGGTTTTAAGTAAAAAGTCAAAGTTTCCAGACACTAAATGACACTCTTGTATAACATCAAGGTCATGGACCGCCCTAGAAAAATCATCAAAAACATCAGGACTGGTTTTGGTTAAGGTTATTTCCACTAATACAAGTAATGCAGCTTCAAGCTTTTGGGGGTTTAATATCGCTTGGTAGCCTTTAATATACTTCTCTTTTTCTAATCGCTTAACCCTTTCTAAACAAGGTGTTGGACTTAGCCCTACCCTTTTAGACAACTCTATATTGGATATACGAGCATTTTTTTGTAGCTCAACGAGAATATTACGATCGATGCGATCAATACTTTTGCTTTGAGACGACGACATTATATAAAACACTACATTTTCGAGTTATAACAGGATTATATATCGATTTATAAAATATTACGATAGGTTAATTCGAGAATAACGCATTATAATAGCCGCAAATAATATAAAAACATTTAACAGGTGAGACGATTATGATTATTGGTGTTCCTAAAGAAATTAAAAACCATGAGTACCGTATAGGCTTAACTCCAGCAGGCGTTAATGAGCTAACGGTTAATGGTCATGAAGTGATTGTTGAAAATAACGGCGGCGAATCTATTGGTTTTGAAAACGAGCAATATATAGCAGCCGGTGCCAAAATTATAAACACGGCGGCAGAAATTTTTGCAACCGCTGACATGATAATAAAAGTAAAAGAGCCACAACCTGACGAGTGTAAAATGCTACGCCCAGGTCAAATACTATTTACTTACCTACATTTAGCACCCGATGCTAAGCAAACTGAATTATTAGTTGCTTCTGGCGCAACCTGTATTGCCTACGAAACGGTAACCTCTGCTCAAGGTGGTTTACCTTTATTAGCGCCAATGTCTGAAGTCGCTGGCCGCATGTCTATTCAAGCAGGTGCTCATGCCCTTGAAAAAGCACAAGGCGGTTTAGGTGCCTTATTAGGTGGTGTTCCGGGTGTTGCTCCTGCGAAAGTATTAATTATAGGTGGCGGTGTTGTTGGTACTCAAGCTGCTCGTATGGCAATAGGTATGGGCGCTGATGTAACGATATTAGATCGTTCATTACCCCGTCTACGTCAATTAGATACTGAATTTGATGGCCGTTTAAAAACAGTTTACTCTACTGCCGATGCGATGGACCAATTGATTGTTGAAGCTGACTTAGTCATAGGCGCGGTCTTAATTCCAGGTGCAGCTGCACCTAAATTAGTAACAAGAGCCCACATCAAAATGATGAAAAAAGGTGCTGTTGTTGTTGATGTTGCGATTGACCAAGGCGGTTGTTTTGAAACATCAAAAGCAACAACTCATCAAGACCCAACGTATGTTGTTGACGACGTAGTACATTACTGTGTAGCTAACATGCCAGGTGGCGTAGCACGCACATCAACAATGGCATTAACTAATGCAACCATGCCATTTGCGGTAATGCTTGCTAATAAGGGTGCAAAACAAGCCATGCTTGACAACGTACACTTAATGAATGGTTTAAACGTATTAGGCGGAAAAATCACTTACCAACCTGTTGCTGAAGTTTTAGGCTACGACTACATACCACCTGAAGTGGCTATAGCGACTTTATAACGACTGAAAATAATACTTTGTGAGTTCTTCATAAAAACAACAAACCTCTGTTATATATTTAATAGAGGTTTTTTTTACGATGAATCTTAAACCTGACCATTTGGTTAGCTTGTGTTATATTTCAATAAATATCACTAAAATTAGAGTTAGGGAATCAATCATGGAAATTCAGGTTGTCGACTATCAAGATAAAAATGCTGGAAAATTATTTGTTCAAAGCTTAAGAGAAACAGGTTTCGGTGTATTAATTAATCACCCTATTGAGCAACAGCTTGTTGAATCTATTTATAAAAATTGGTATGAATTTTTTAGCGGTGAAGAAAAGCATAACTTAAGTTTTGATCCAAAGAAACAAGATGGCTACTTTTCAACCGAGATATCTGAGACGGCTAAGGGTCATGCAAATAAAGATATAAAAGAATATTTTCATGTTTATCCTTGGGGCAGGATCCCTGATCAACTTAAAGATGAAATACTTACCTATTACCAGAAAGCCTCTGAACTTGCTGCAGAATTACTTGATTGGGTAGAAAAATATAGTCCGGTCGACGTCTCAGAAAAATATTCAGAACAACTAGCGAATATGATAAAAGATACGCCAAATACTTTATTACGTATTTTACATTATCCGCCACTAAGTGGAGATGAAGAACCGGGCGCAGTGAGAGCCGCTGCGCACGAAGATATTAATTTATTAACCATATTACCGGCAGCAAATGAACCCGGTCTGCAAGTACAAAAGCAAGACGGATCTTGGATTGACGTTCCCAGTGATTTTGGCAGTTTAATTATTAATATTGGTGATATGTTGCAAGAAGCCTCAGGTGGATATTTCCCATCTACCAGCCATCGGGTTATTAATCCTTCAGGTAAGGCCAGTAAAAAGTCTAGAATATCATTGCCGTTGTTTCTTCATCCACGAGACGAAGTCGTCTTGTCTGAACGACATACTCAAAAAAGCTACTTATTAGAAAGATTAAAAGAGCTTGGCGTAAAATAGCGATGAGTGGTGGTGTATAAGGGTTTATATGCCATCACTGTACATTTAACATTGCACTCATAGAAATTTTTATCAAAAAATTAATTTACCCTCTTGAGTTCTTTGCTTAAACTCCCAACTAATACCTTATAATTATACTTTTTATCAATCTTTGGAGTCATTCATGAGCGAAGCAAGACATTGCCCGTTACTCATTTTAGGATCAGGTCCAGCTGGTTACACTGCTGCAGTTTATGCCGCACGCGCAAATTTAAAACCAGTGATGATCACTGGCATGCAGCAAGGGGGTCAATTAACAACGACCACTGAAGTTGAAAACTGGCCTGGTGATGCCGATGACCTTACGGGTCCAGCATTAATGGATCGTATGCAAAAGCATGCAGAAAAGTTTGATACCGAGATTATTTTTGACCATATCAATGAAGTTGACTTTTCGAAACGCCCTTTTACCTTAAAAGGCGATAGCATGAGCTATACTTGTGATGCACTTATCATTTGTACGGGTGCTTCTGCACAATACCTAGGTTTACCTTCAGAAGAAGCATTTATGGGTAAAGGCGTTTCAGCCTGTGCTACCTGTGATGGTTTCTTTTACCGCAACCAAAAAGTTGCTGTTGTTGGCGGTGGTAATACCGCTGTTGAAGAAGCGTTATATTTATCAAATATTGCCTCTGAAGTTCACTTAGTGCATCGTCGTGAAACTTTTCGCTCTGAAAAGATTTTAACTGACCGTTTATACGAAAAAGTTAAAAACGGCAATATTACCTTACACTTAAATCAAACCTTAGATGAAGTGTTAGGCGATAAAATGGGTGTTACTGGTGTACGTTTAAAAGAAACGCAATCTGACACGACTAAAGATATTGACGTTATGGGTTGTTTTATTGCGATTGGTCATAAGCCAAACACTGATATTTTCAACGACCAATTAGCGATGAAAGATGGCTACTTAACGATACAAAGTGGCACTAACGGTAATGCAACACAGACCAGTGTTGAAGGTGTTTTTGCCGCGGGTGATGTAGCTGACCATATTTATCGTCAAGCAATTACCTCTGCTGGAGCTGGTTGTATGGCAGCCCTTGATGCAGAACGTTACTTAGACGCTAAAGGCTCTTAGTCATTAAAAACCAGATTGTCGCATTACTCGATGTCGATGATCTGGCATTTCCACCCTTAAAGCATGCGTTGATTGAACCTAATGGCTTACTTGCTTTTGGTGGTGATTTATCTGTAGCGCGATTAAAGTCGGCCTATCGAAGTGGTGTCTTTCCTTGGTACAGTGCTGGCGAAGCCATTATGTGGTGGAGCCCAGATCCGCGTGGTATTATCCTAACCGACCAATTACGTATTAATCGCACCTTGCGAAAAGTATTAAAACAACAGAACTTCACCGTAACCTTAAATCAAGCCTTTGACCGTGTTATTCATTATTGTGCCGACGCTCCCTTTCGTAAGGAAGATACTTGGATAGTTGATGATATGTTAGCGGCTTATCAACAAATGCATGACAATGGTGTCGCACATTCGATAGAAGTGTGGATGGATGGTGAATTGGCCGGCGGTTTATATGGCGTGGCAATTAATGGCAGCTTTTCTGGAGAATCAATGTTTTATCGAAAAAGCAATGGTTCTAAAATCGCATTAGTTTATTTAAATGCTTTATTAAAAGGCCAAAACATTCCATTAATTGACTGCCAAATGCTCAACCCTTTTTTAGAAGACATGGGCTGTATTGAGGTTTCACGCTCGCAGTTTATGACATTGAAAGCACAAGCATTAACGGTTTCATTACCACCGGATTTTTGGCTACCCCGCCAACTGACAGAAGAGCCTTAGTATGAGTACAAATTTTCAGTTAGGCATTACCGGTTCGTTTCCTTGTAACTACTTGCCCAACCAAGAAGAACGTTTACTGATTGCAACCGATGAACGTTTACATAACAGTGAACATTATGGTTGGTTAATGTCACAAGGCTTTAGACGCAGTGGTGATCAGATATACCGACCTCATTGTGAACTTTGCTCTGCATGCAAATCTCTGCGGGTCTTAGTTAAGGAATTTTTGTTATCTAAAAGTCAAAAACGAAATATAAAGAAAAACAACCTATTTACTATTAACATTTCAACTGAAAAAAAAGCTATTTATTACCCGCTGTACGAAAATTACATCAATACTTTACATACCGATGGCTCAATGTTCCCGGCGACAAACGATCAATACAATAGTTTTATCCGTTGTAATGTCACAGAGCAGCTCTACCTTGAAATTTGGCATGATAATCAACTTATTAGTGTTGCAGTAACCGATGTACTAAAAGATGCTCTATCAGCCGTATATACGTTTTATCATCCGGATTACAATAAGCATGGTTTAGGCGTGTTTTCTATTTTGCAACAAGTGTATTTAGCAAAAGATAGGCAGAAGAACTTTCTTTATCTGGGTTACCAAATTGATGACTGCAAAAAGATGAACTACAAGGATCGTTATTACCCACATCAAGTATTGATAGAAAACAGATGGCAAACAGTAAATAAATAACACTATAGCTTTACATTCCGGCCTGTTTTCGGCATCATCTGCCCAGATTTTTGTTTATGCACAACTTTAGAGGTTTAGCGCCCAATGGCGAAAGAAGAAAATATTGAAATGCAAGGTACGGTTCTTGATACCTTACCAAATACTATGTTCCGCGTTGAACTAGAAAATGGTCATGTTGTTACGGCACATATTTCAGGAAAAATGCGTAAGAACTACATTCGCATATTAACGGGTGATAAAGTAACGGTTGAATTGACACCGTATGATTTATCTAAAGGCCGTATTATTTTCCGTGCTAGATAATTAAGACCCTATAAAGCTAAAAGCCCTGTGAATAATATTCACAGGGCTTTTTTATTGCTTTAGTTTTAGATCCTTAAACCTAACATTCAATCATTGACGATTAAGCCAGCTTTTTTAATAAGCCGTCGCTAGCATCTTCAACTAAATCTAAGACAAACTTAAATCCCCTCGCCCCACCATAATATGGATCAGGTACTTCTCGTTCTTCAAAATTATCTGCATATTCTAAAAATAATTGAATCTTTTCATGTAAATGCTCTGGTGCTAACTTTTTTAGCTCTTTAACATTTTGCTCGTCCATCGCTAAGACTAAATCAAATTTGGTGAAATCTTCAACAATAACTTTACGTGCTTTAATTTTGTCAAATGAGTAGCCACGTTCAGTACCTATCTTTTGCGCACGATGATCGGGCTTTTCACGCGCATGAGAGCCCGTTGTACCCGCAGAATCTATCGTTAAAGAAATACCCTTTTCTTTAACTTTATGACGAAAGACCGCCTCAGCACTTGGCGAACGACAAATATTGCCCATGCAGACAAACAGAATGCTATTTATTTCTTTATAATTCATAAGTTTAGTTACCAATCTCCATGTATTTGACATCTGATCACTAGTGTTTTCATACCAGTAAAATCAATGACTTATGTATTGTTAGTGTATTTAACGAAACTATCTTGAGCTATTTTTATAAGAAGGTAAAGGATAATTCTTGATAGAAAGTTACTTTACGTCAAACTAAATTCAATGGCGTAATAAATCATATCAACAACACTATGACTTTTTCGTGACTGAATTGTTATCTACATCATCTTTCGCAGTTTCTTCAACTTTTGGTGTACCGTTAGCATTAAATTCAGCTATTGCTTCACCAGAAGATTCCCAATGCTCTCTTTCTTCTTCGGTTGCTTTGGGTGAGAATAATCCAGTAAAAGCATAGAAGATCCCAATAAGTGGTGCCATCCAGCAGGCAAAAGCAAGGGGGATATACAAAAGGTTTTCTATATTGCCATCTGCAATACCAAGACCTAGCGCTGAAATTACAAATGCACCACCCGCATTCCATGGAATAAGGGGAGACATTAATGTTCCACCTTCTTCGATTCCACGTGATAGATTTAAGGTTGAATAGCCCATACCACGATAAACAGGCGAGTACATTCGTCCCGGTAAAGCAATCGATAAATAAGGGTCACCGGCAACTAGGTTAGTCGCAAAGGCAGTACCAATCGCTGCGGTTTGAATACCGGCAAAACTACTCACCTTACTTTTAATAGCATTAATAATTGACTTCAAACAACCTGTTTTTTCGAGTGCACCGCCAAAGCCTAGTGCAATTAATATCAAGGAAATGGTCCACATCATCGATTGTATGCCTCCCCTATTTAACAAGCTGTCAATTTCTTCAATCCCCGTACTTATTGAGTAGCCATTATTGGCAAAATCAAAAATTGATTGCAGACTCTGCCCCTGAACAACCATTGCCGTTGCACCACCGGCAACAACGCCAGCGAATAATGATGGCATAGGGGGATATTTTTTTATCGCTAAACCCATGACAACCAAAGCAGGTAATAATACCCATCCTGAAATATAAAAGTTTTCGTCTAGGGTGTTAGTGATAGCGTCAATTCTTTCAAATGAAATGCTTTGAGTGTCGATGACGAAAAACCCCACCAACAAATAGATGATAAGAGCGATGAGCATAGCTGGGATGGTCGTTGCCATCATATTTTTTATATGAGAAAAAACATCGGTTCCAGTCACTGCAGGGGCCAAATTAGTTGTGTCGGAAAGTGGTGATATTTTATCACCAAAAAAAGCACCAGAAACTACAGCGCCAGCTGTCCAATATGCAGGAATGTTAAAACCTTCGCCAATGCCCATTAAGGCCAAACCAACCGTACCGACACTCGCCCAACTAGTGCCAAGAGAAAGTGAAACAACAGCACAAATGACCATACCAGCAGCCAGAAAGATTTCAGGCGAAAGGACCTTTAAACCATAATAAATAATGCTGGGTACTGTACCGCTAGCAATCCAGACCCCAATAATCATCCCAACCGTTATTAAAACAGACACTGAAGGTAAAGCGACGTGAATAACGTGAAAAATTCCTCTTTCAATATCTTTCCATTTCAGCCCTAACTTAATGCCAACAATACTGGTAATGGCTAAACCAATGGCAAGAGGAATGTGTGGCTCAAAAACGCCAAAGTAAAATATTTGTGTCCCAAGAATAAGTAGCGTTAATACGACAGGCGTCAAGGCAAGTAATAAACCCGGATTGGCATTTTTTGTCCGTTTCATTTAAATACCTCATGTTTTGTTATTCATAGATTAGGTGAAGAACAGTCATCGTGATGGGTAAAGCAATAGGCCAATTTAACTTGTTACGGCTTTGAAAGAATCATTACATCGTAGATATAAGGGATAACAAAGGTAGGGTCACACATCATTCATCCTTTGGAGGCCATGCATTATTTGCTGATTTTTTTGATGTAAATTATTGATCAGATCCAGAAGATACTCTTTACTGTAATTGTTGATTATCAAGGGTAAAATGGATCTTAACCACATTTCTATCTTCTCATTTACCTCTAGCATTACAGTGGTTATTGTTTCACTGTTTGCATTAGGAGCTAACGCTAGTGTTTCTATATAAACTAATAATTGTTCGTCAATATCGTCATCGAACCACATTTCAAATGTTTTAATAGGCGCCTCTATCAATGAGGTGATTAAATATTGGTTTCTGACTTTTTGCTTGTCTGTTAAATAATGTAAAAACATTCTAGCGCGCTCTTGCTCTGTCACTTTAAGACTTCTCTCATAAAACGCTAGCGTTGCGGTATTCAATGTTATTAGGTGTTCAAATACTTCACTTAACTGGTGATAACGCATAACTTTCCTTCCTATTCTAAATTTTTGTGAGCCTATTTTCGAAGAACCTAACGATCAACTTATAAATTAAACAACGCCACTTGAATTTTCTGCTTATGAATAATTTAGTCATGTAGGATTTATTTTTACAACTCAAAGTAACAAAATATCAGCCTGCTAGATGTGCGCTAGCGCACATACTTAATTGATGTAGCAGAACAAAAATCAATTTTTAGCATTATAAAAAGCCTAAAGGGGGAGATGTTACTTATACCGTTAATATACACATTTAAATATAACCTAGACTACTGAGAATATAGCAATACAGGGGGTAGTAGCTTTGTAGATAAGAAAGCCGTTAAGTTTTGTGTGATGGCGTACATATTTATTGTCACATTCCGTGCAAAATAATAGCCGTAACCTAAAACTTAACTAATTTAACTGAACGTAACTATTGGGATTTAATATGAGCAATGAAAACGAACACAGTATCGCGACTTTTGCGGCTTTAAAAACTTGCATAGCAAATGGTGAAGTACAATCAGTAAAAGAATTATTAGCAAGTAGCCAATACAAGCACTTGAAAAAAGCTATCTTATTGACTTAGCAAAATTAAATAACAATCCTACTATAATAAAACTCATTGAAGAAAGCCCAATAAACGAATGAATTAATTAAAACTTAACATCACAATTTAAAGAGTGCCAGATGCAAGCACCAATGCATTCAATTGAATGACTTTTTAATCAACAGGGCTAGCAAGGAACAAGAAAGGCTAATATCTATTTTATTGATTATCTAATTTTATTGATAACAATGCGCCTATAGCCAGCGATGTTAAGCGACACGAAACAGCTTTATGGTCTGAAATAGTCGCGCAACTTAACCTGTTACTACGTTAGAGTTTAAGAATGGAAAAGGTATCGTAATATATTATCCATTTTTGTTAGCCAACGCTTATTTACCTTGGCTACCGGTAACCCTTAACAAAGTTTAATAACTTTTAATAACTTTTAATAATACTTACGGAGCTCGTTTTCATATTCTGGGTCAATAAACCGCTCTTGATCGAATGGTGGATTTTCCATTATTTTCTCAGCGTTTACATTAACGGTTATATAAGAGTCAGTCCAATTGACTGCCTCAATACATTTATGACTAATCAAAACCTTGCGACCACCGGGTGCCCAATTACGCGTATCTATGACGATATACGAAATAGTCCAATTATCGTCATTTAAAATAAAGTCTTTAATATGGCCAATTTTTTGATCTTTCGCATAGATCTCAAATTTCTTAACATCATTGGTTGAATGTAAATGCCAATCTTCTGATTTTACTTGAGTATTATCCTTAGATAACTTTGTATCAACTAGGGGTTTGGGACTAGGAGAAGTTCTCCATAATCCTTCGTTCATCCAATAGTAAGCATAACCGTAGAATTGAAATAATTCAGTTTCATATTGATGAGATATTTGTTGGTGTTCCTCAAGTGGAGGACTATTTTTAATTTTTTGTTGAGTTAAATCAACAGGGAATTTGTAATGTTCCCACTGAGGTTTTTGCAGTGAGATGGTGCTGATTAATATTTTTCGTTCTCCACAGAGCCACTTTTTAGTATCAGGAACTATGTAACGTATTACCCATAATTTATCGTCAAAGAGGAAATCTTTACAAAGACCTATTGTTTTGTCGATACCTTGTAATTGAAAACGCATAAGTTCATTGAGACTTCGTAACATTGTCCTACCCTTCTATATTAATTAAGCTTTAATTTTCGAAAGTCATGGCTTATATCATACTCGGTCAGTTATTTTTCGTATGTACGTCAACACACTTAGCAGTGATATTTTCACTCCAAAACATGGAGATAATATTTATACCTGTTATCAATCAAGCACCTGAAACATGCATTTTGATTGGTAGCAGGTACATACCCTTGTTCTACTCGATATAGATATAAATCATGGTAGATTCAATCAACGTGAACTTTCTTAAAAAGAAAGTTCACTCTTAGATGATGATAGCTTTATCGTTGGAGGTCCTTATGTTTCCTGATTTGACGTCTTAATTTTCTTTGCTAACACAATGTAGAACGCTGGCAACACGTACAGTGTTAATATAGTACCAATACCAAGCCCTGCAACAATAGTAATACCAATCGCAAAGCGCGACTGTGCGCCTGGACCCACTGCAATTAACAGCGGGATCATAGCCACAATAAGTGCCAGCGACGTCATAATAATGGGTCTCAAGCGAATCGCAGCCGCTTCAATGACCGCGTCGCGTCTATTGCGGCCTCGCTGTTGTAGAGTATTCGCAAATTCCACGATGAGAATACCATTTTTTGCGACTACACCAATCAGAGTGATCAGGCCCACTTGCGTATAAATATTCATTGAAGCAAAACCAAGCATAATAAAAGCCATAGCGCCGGCAATAGACATAGGTACAGACACCAGTATAATAAGTGGATCGCGCCAACTCTCAAATTGCGCCGCCAGCACAAGGTAGATAACGAGTAACGATATAAAGAAGGTAACGATTAGTGCGCTACCAGAATTTTCGAATTGTCTAGACTCGCCCTTAAAATCGTAGCTAAAGCCGCGTGGCAAGATATCAGCAGCCTTGGCTTTCATGAAACCAACAGCATCTCCCATGGGTACTGATGGCACGGGAATACCTTCAATTGTTATTGAATTTAGCTGATTAAATTGTGTCCTTGACGAGGGTTCAACATCATGTTCGAAATTAACGACCGAGCCAAGTGGAACCAACTCGCCAGAATCAGCGCGGATGTAATAATCGTTTATTGCCAGTTCACTATCTCTAGCATAACGCTCAACCTGAGGAATAACTTCGTAAGAGCGCCCTTCCATATTAAAACGATTAATATAGCCACCACCAAGCATACTACTAAGCTCCTGACCGATTTCTTCCATCGACAAACCTAAATCTGCAGCGCGATCTCTGTCAACCTTTACCCGAGTAACAGGCTTATCGATATCGATTGATTTTTGCACGAAGGTAAAGTTGCCACTTTGCATGGCGGCTCCAACCAATTCATCTGCCACCTGGTTAAGCTGATTAAAGTCACTCCCTGAAGTCACTACAAACTGAAAAGGTAAACCACCACTGGAACCAGGCAAGGAGGGGATCGGGAATAATGCTGTTTTTAAACCGGTAATATTTGCCACCGAAGACTGTAGTTGAGGCATTATGTCAAACTGCGATATATCACGTTCACTCCAGGGTTTCATTTTAAAACCGCCAAATACAGCATCGGAACTTGTCATACCCACCAGCATAAATGTCTCGTCGTAGCCTGGCACCTGCTCAAACGCTGTCTGCATTTCCGCGCCATACTTTTGCAAGTATTCAAGGGTAGCAGTCTGTGGTCCTTTGCCCTGAAATAGAATAATGCCACGGTCTTCAGTGGGTGCCAGCTCTTTCTCACTTAACATGACCATAAAAAATATCGACACGAGAACAACCAATGCAAACATGATAACAGGTGACACGGCCTTAACAACGATAGTCAATGAGCGCTGATAAAGGTTGGCGAGCTTTTCAAACAAACCTTCTACAGCACTTTCAAAACGCGACGACTCTCCATGAGGTTTCAGTACCTTGCTAGCTAGCATAGGCGATAAGGTCAAGGCGATGATCCCTGAAATAACGACCGCACCTGCAAGCGTGAAAGCAAACTCAGTAAATAGCGAGCCAACTAGCCCTCCCATAAAGCCAATAGGTGCATAAACAGCAACCAGCGTGATTGTCATCGCAATAATTGGACTTGCCATTTCACGGGCGCCAATGATCGCAGCTTCCTTCTTTGACTTACCATTAACGATGTGACGATGGATATTTTCGACAATAATAATAGCATCGTCGACGACTAAGCCAATGGCCAAAACAAGTGAAAGTAATGTCAGTAAATTGAGTGAGAAACCCAGTACAAGCATTATAAAGGCACCACCAATCAGTGAGAGTGGAACCGCTAGTGATGGAATGATGGCAGCGCGAAGGGAACCAAGACACAAAAACACAATAACAAGCACAATACCTATTGCCTCGATCAACGTTTTAATGACCTCATTAATTGAATCGTCGATAAATTCTGATGCATCGTAAGGCAGCTCAACCTGCAAACCAGACGGTAGCTGAGACTTAATCTCAGGTAGAAGTTCTTTTACCCGTTCTGCCACAGACAGCGGATTTGAGCCAGGAGAGAGGCTAATAGCCACGTAGGTCGATGGTTTACCTTTGTATAATGCAATGTTCTCGTAGGTTTGCGATCCAAGTTCCACCCTCGCAACATCCTTGAGACGAATAATCGTGTCTTCAGTTGATTTGATAACAAGATTCTTGAACTGTTCAGTGTTAGAAACGTCAGTGTTACTGGTAAGACTAATCTTTATTAACTCTCCTTTTGTTTGTCCAACACCAGAGAGATAATTGTTTTCGCGCAGGGTCTGAACAATCTCGGTGGAGGTAAGATTAACCGCAGCAAGTCTTTGGGGGTCTAGCCAAACTCTCAGAGCAAAACGCCGTCCTAAAAGTTCAGCTTTACCCACACCCGATAGTGCCTGTAGTTTTGGCTGTACTTCACGAGCAAGATAATCGGTGATTTCTGGAACCCGCATAGTCTCACTGAAGAAAGCAATGTACATAAGCGCGCGACCTTCACCTGTTGTCGAATTAATAACAGGGTCTTGAGCGTTTACAGGTAATGCGTTCCGCTGACTAGCGACTTTAGATTGGATCTCGGCTAACGCGTCATTAGCATCGTAATTAAGTTCCATCTGTGCTTCGATAGTTGAAAACCCCTGCGTGCTCGAAGAGCTTAAGAAGTCGATGCCTTTAGCTTCGGCGATGGCCTTTTGCAAAGGTTGGGTGATAAACCCCTGAATTAGTTCGCTGCTAGCACCTGGATATGCAGTCGTAACCGTGACTTTAGTGCTTTCTAGCAAAGGATATTCGCGGATCTCCATTTCCATGATGGATCGCACACCAACCAGTAATATCAGCAAACTTACTACCGTGGATAAAACGGGCCGTTTTATGAATATGTCTGTAAAACGCATGGCTATTTTACTCCTGTGCTAACAGAAGCAGGGTCGCGTGAGGAGTCGTTCTGCTTGATTTTTACTTGCTGGCCAGCCCTGAGGCGCAAGAGGCCTGAGGCAACAATACGCTCTCCAGCTTCAAGTCCTTGCTTAACTTCTGTCATACTTCCTCGTTTAAAACCTGTTTCTAATGTTCGGCGCTCAGTAACCAGTTGACCCGCTGAATTTTCTGTTAATACATAGGCAAAGTTACCGTAGGTGTTGAATGATATTGACGTGTTTGGGATCGCTACCACCTCTCGAGGACCTTCTGCGAAGGTTCTGACAGTAGCAAACATTCCAGGTTTGAGTCCTTGTTGTAAATTAAGAAGCTGAGCACGTAATTTAACGGTGCGTGTTTCAGGTGTGACCGAACTGTTGATAGCGCTAACGGACCCCTTAAATACCTCGGAACCTTTTGCCGCAACAGTGACTTCAACAGGGTCTCCTATGTCAACACTTCGCAGCTCTTTTTCAGAAAGTGTATATTCAACAAGAATTGGGTTAAGCATATTGATTTCAACGATAGGCGTACCTACGAATAGATATTGGCCAATGTCGGCTAAACGGAGCCCGAGAACACCATTGAAAGGTGCTGTAATGACTTTTTTGCCAAGCTGAGCCTCTGCCTCTTGCACTCTTGCTCTGGCAGAATCTTCCGCAGCCTTAGCTTTATCATAGGCTAACTGTGAAACAGCTCGTTTGGAAATCAGATCGACGTTATGTTGAAACTCCTTCGATGCAAGCTGTTCCTCAGCCCTACTTTTTTTAAGTATGGCTTGCTCTATTTCGCTATTCAGGCGAATAAGGATATCACCTTTTTCAACACGCTGACCCGATTCGAATAAGACCTCAGTTATAACGCCTGGCATCTCATTAGCGATCCGAACACCATTTATAGCCCTAATACTGCCAATTGATTGAATGCTCGTTTGCCAGGTAGCCATAACAACCTCTGTGGCTTCAACAACCGCAGGTGGTCGTGGCTGCGAGAACTTCGCCTTTATTTGCTCTAGTTGATAGAACTTGTAGCTGAATACGCCACCAAGCAAAACAAGCAGTAAAACAATAGCCATTGCAAAGCGAGAAAAAGTGCCCATTCTGGTGATCCTTTTAAATAAAATAGGTGAATAACGTTGAAATATATAACGAATTTAATTTCAAAACATTGAAAGGTAATTACTCAAGCTACTTATTTGAAGCTCTTAGCATCCACGATGTTTTTTCATGAATTCGCATTCGGTCAGAGACAAGAGATACCGTTGATTCATCGTCTAATTGATGAGCCACTTTTAAAACGTCACGTGCGGTCTTTATAAGTGTTTCATGCCCAACAGTTAATACTGCAATCATTTCTGTGGCATTAGGAACACCATCCACCTCGTGGATTGAGCTTAATCTGGAAAATTCTTTATAAGTGCCTGGCGCGGCAACATCAAGCGTTCTAATACGTTCTGCAATGTCGTCTACAGCAATTGCTAATTCTGTATATTGATCCTCAAACATTAAGTGTAACTCTCTAAACCTCAACCCCGTAACATTCCAGTGAAAGTTATGTGTTTGTAAATAAAGCGTATAAGAGTCTGCTAGTAATTTTTTTAATCCTTCAGCGATTTTGCTTCTATCTTTTTCATCAATACCAATATCAATGGTGCTCATAATTACTTTTCCTTTTTTCATTAAAAAAATCAATATAGGGAGGCGATTTTTGCCGCCCCACCAAAAACATAGTGTACGACTTTATCGATTTAGGCTCTGTGCGATATCGAACCAAAAACGTTTGGCTGATGAGTATACGGGGGATAACTCTATTGGCTTTAGGTTGCCTGCCGATAGTTATTGTAGACTTATAACAATATCTAACGGCTAACAATGGATTATTAACTAATATTCTTCCTCTAAAGTCATAAGCGATGTGTTACCACCAGCAGCGGTAGTATCAATGCTAACTGATTTTTCTGTTAATAGACGCTGAATTAAATTATCCAAATATTCTGAACTGATCACCGGTAATATTGCGCCTTGACGTTCAGCTAACTTCTCACTGATATAATGTTTTCGGTCGCAATGACTATCAACAACAACACCTGACAAAGCAGGATGCGCTAACAGCGCTGATAAATGACATAACTTAGCAACTTGAAAAACATTTTCATCTTCGCCTGTTGCAACAAACTTATCTCTAAAGGCTAAAGCTTCCTGATAAAATAAATCAGAGACAACCGTAATAACGGTATTACCCGTCGCCAACGCCGTTATAATAGACATCAACAAAAACTGAAAGCTGACATTTTTATCCGCAAAGCAAATAATATTACCGCGGTTTTCTAAATACAACATATTAGACTCACCTGTTGGCCCAGGTAGAGTTAGTGGTTTTTTAAGGTGTTTTTCAATACGTATTAATTGTTCACGAGCCGCTGTTAACGTAAGATTTAGGTCATCAAATAAATCATCAACAATATCAACATCAGCAATTTTGGCTAACAATTGACGCACGCAAGAAATACGCGTATTTAACTCAGTTAAACGCCAGCATTTTTCAGCGACATCGGCCTTATCCATAAGTAAAATAGCCTCTTTTTCAGCTTTTTCATCTCCCTCTAACACTTCCTCTTGTGAGGGCGATACATTAAGTTTCGCCGCATCAGGGGTAGATTTTTCTTTCACTAAGCGCGTTAAATAATTGGGCCCCCCTGCTTTTGGCCCTGTACCAGAAAGACCTCGACCACCAAAAGGTTGTACACCAACAATGGCGCCAATTATATTACGGTTGATATAAACATTACCGGCACGTGACCGCTTAGCTAAATCAAAGGCACGGTGTTCAATACGTGTATGAATACCCATGGTTAAACCAAAACCTGTACCATTAATTTTATCGATAACCCCTTCTATCTCATTACCTTTAAAACGTACAATGTGCACACAAGGACCAAAGACTTCTTTTTCTAACACGCTAATATCTTCAATTTCATAAAGACGAGGGGCAAAAAAGAAATGCTCATTATTTTCTACCTCGGCAGATATTTCACATTGGTATAATAACTGACCATGTGTTTTCATATAATCGCTGTGCGCATTTAGAACGCCGAGTGCTTTTTTATCTATAACGGGCCCTACGTCAGTGCTTAAGTACGCTGGATTACCGACATGTAATTCTGCTAAGGCACCCTTAAGCATAGTAATAACATTATCAGCGATGTCTTCTTGTAAAAATAATACCCGAAGCGCAGAACAGCGTTGACCTGCCGATTGAAATCCTGAAGAAATAACATCGTCAATAACTTGCTCAGGCAAGGCAGTTGAGTCAACTATCATACAATTTTGTCCACCCGTTTCAGCGATGAAAGGCACCTGATCGCCACCTCTATCAGCCAAGGTTTGCGAAATTATTGTCGCTGTGTCACTAGAGCCAGTAAAAATAACGGTTTTAATACGATCATCCGGAATAATTACACTGCCCACTTTACTACCACGGGCAATAACCTCTTGTACAACGCCTTCAGGTAGTCCAACAGATTTCATCAGTTCAATGGTGCGCAGCGCAATCAAACTGGTTTGTTCAGCGGGTTTTGCCAATACAGTATTACCCGTAACAATGGCTGCAGCGATCTGCCCTAAAAATATCGCTAAAGGAAAATTCCATGGGCTGATACAGAGCACTACACCACGAGCTTCGAAACGTTCGTCTTCTGCAAGAATAATAGCTTTTTCAGCATAATAACGACAAAAATCAACCGCTTCACGTACTTCATCGATGCCATCTTGAGCTGTTTTACCCGCTTCTTTAATACATAAGGCGATAAGCTCGTCCATATGATGTTCAAGAATATCGGCAACGCGGCACAATAACGCTGCGCGTTCAGATACTGGTGTTTGTGACCATGATGAAAATGCTGTTTTAGCCAACGTTATCATTGCCAGCATTTCATCTTCGTTGTGATGACGATAAAAGCCTATTATTTCAGTTTGGTTGGCAGGATTATTAACGGCAAAAGCCCCTTTTGGAACGTTACTTTCAGAGAGTAGATGATCAGTAAACCAGCTATCTAAAAACGACTTCAAGGGTGTGATTGTATTAATATCAGCTAAATCGACGCCTTTAGAATTATCACGACCGAGACCTTTTTCATCATGGTATAAAGCTATGGGTTTGGTGATTTGGGTGTTATATTTATCTTTTAAACGCTGAGTTTTTTCAACGGGATCTCTCAATAAAGATTCAACAGGTTGAGTCTCATCAACAATGGCATTAACAAAAGAAGAGTTAGCACCATTTTCTAGCAAACGCCGCACTAAATAAGCTAATAGCTCTTCATGATGACCAACTGGGGCGTAGATGCGACATTGAATATTTTCACTAGAAACTATTTGATCATACAAAGAGTTCCCCATGCCATGTAAACATTGAAATTCAAACCCCTCTTTATTGCCATCAACGAGTTCAAGAATGGCGGCAACAGTGTATGCATTATGCGTAGCAAACTGTGGATAAATGGTATCTCTATAAGCTAATAATTTTTTTGCACAAGCGCGGAAAGAAACATCAGTAGAAGATTTTCGTGTAAATACAGTGAAATGCTGATGACCCTCTTTTTGAGCATTTTTAATTTCAGTATCCCAATAAGCCCCTTTCACTAAGCGGACCATCATTTTTCGGTCAACTCGCACCGTTAATTCACGTAACCAATCAACGACAAAAATAGCCCGCTTTTGATAAGCTTGTAATGCCATACCAAAGCCAGTCCAATTTGCTAAATCACTATCACTAAAAACCGCTTCAATAATATCAAGTGATATATCTAAGCGTTCAGACTCTTCGGCATCAACGGTTAAACCAATATTGTAGCTTTTAGCTTGTAAACAAAGCGCCTTAAGTTTTGGCACAATTTCAGCCATAACGCGTTCTTTGTGGTTAAATTCATAACGAGGGTGAATAGCAGAAAGTTTCACTGAAATACCAGGAACTTTACGAGGATCATCTTTACCCGTAGCACGCGCTACATTTCCAATCGCCTCTATTGCCTCTTGATAAGCTTTAAAATACTTATCAGCATCATTCATCGTACGGGCACCTTCACCGAGCATGTCAAATGAATAGACATAGCCTTGCTGCTCTTTATCGGCAGCACGCTCAGTTGCGGCAATGATTGTATCGCCCATCACAAACTGCTTACCCATAATTTTCATGGCGTAGTTCATTGATTTACGAATAACAGGTTCACCTAAACGACCAACAATCTTTTTCAATAAACCAAAGCTTTCCTTTTTGCGTTTATCGGCATAATTAACCATAGTGCCGGTAATTAACAAGCCCCATGACGAGGCATTAACGAACAATGAATCGCTGCTGCCTAAATGACTGTTCCATTGCCCTTGAGAAATTTTGTCACGAATTAAAGCATCTTGAGTATGTTTGTCTGGTACTCGTAACAAGGCTTCGGCCAAACACATTAAGACCACACCTTCTTCACTTGATAGGGTGTATTCTTTTAATAAGGCGTCTATTGCACCATTACCTGACTCGACTTTACGAATTTGAACAGCCATTTTACGCGCTCTTTCCCACGCTCGACTTCTGGCACCAACATTTACTTCTGCCAATGGTAAGATATGATCTACCGCGATTTTTTCATCGATACGGTAAAACTCACGAATTTTTTGACGAAGAGGACAGTCTGTATTAAACGAACCATTGAAAAGCATATAGTTATCCTTAAAAAATTATTAAATAGTCTTTTGTAATCTCTTAAGTGATTACAATTTAATTTATGCTACGAATGCTTTGTTAGCTCTTTTTCAATCATCGCCGACAAGATACGTAACAAAGTCTGTCCTTTTAATTTAAAAACTCTTTAGCTTTAGCAATCGAATAATTTACTGCTTGTGACAGTTCAAGTTTGGGCGGCATAACCAATTCATTTGGATCGACATGGACATCAAGCACACAGGGCTCAGTACTAGTAAATGCCTCTTTCAATGCGTCGACTAGCATTTCAGGGCGTTCTATACTCCAACCCTCACCACCACATAATCGAGCAAATTCAGCAAAATCTGGATTTTTTAATGCCGTTTTATAATTGGGGTAACCACTGCTTTCTTGTTCCAGTTGAATTAGTCCCAATTTGGCATTGTTAAAAATAATAACCTTTATCGGTAATTTACGATTGACCACGGTAATAAATTCTTGCATTAACATACTAAAACCACCATCCCCGATAAGTACTATTACCTGCCGGTCAGGAAATTTTAATTGTGCGCCTATCGCGCCAGCCATGCTAAATGCCATCGTGGCCAAGTTACCTGAAAGGGTAAATAGTTGGTGTTCAGTTACGGGTAAATGACGTGCGGCCCACGCAGTCACCGTGCCAGTATCACAAAGAAAAATCGCATCTTTGTTGGCAAGCTCGCCGATTGTTCGTGCTAGAAGCTGCGGTTTTATTGGCGCTACTTGCGAGCTTTCTTTTTCGCCTTGTTCTCTTGACCATTTCATTTTCTGGTGACGACATTCATCAAGAAAATTTTTGTCATCTTTTTGGGGTAAATCAATAATTAATTGCTCTAGCACCTCACTTACCTCTCCAACTATCGATACATCGACAGGGCAACGTCGACCTATGTGTCGAATATCCTTGTCCACTTGAATGACTTTCGCTTTTCCAGGGTAATATTCTTTGTAGGGAAAATCAGTACCGAGCATAATAAGTAAATCACAATTATTTATTGCCTCAATTGATGGTCGCGTACCAAGTAAGCCAAGTCCTCCTAAGGAATATTCATGCTCATCTGGCAGTAATACTTTTGCTTTTAATGTTCTAATAAGTGGTGCATTGCATTTCTTCAACAAAGTAAGTAGCTGTTGACGCGCTGGAATAGCCCCTACACCCGCAAGAACTACAATTTTATTAGCTTGCTGAATTAGGCTAAGTGTATTGTTTGATGCTGATGCTAAAGGTTTTGTACTACCCGTTTCAGTGCCCGCGATTGGATGACAAGTAATACCTGCTTCTATTTGCTCCGTGGCCACATCTACAGGTAGGGCAATATGAGCAACTCCGCTTTCAGTAATCGCACTATTACACGCTTGCTGGATGATCTCAGGGACACGATCAGCAGCAAACAAGGTTTGATTAAACACTGCGACATCAGAAAAAAGAGCGGATGAATTGATTTCTTGATGTGAGTTATTACCTATTTCAGAACGCGGTAACTGCCCCGTTATCGCTAGGACAGGTGCATGGTCGAGCTTAGCGTCGTACAAGCCATTGAGTAAATGTATGGCTCCACCTCCAGCAGTACCAACACAAACGGCAAGCTTACCGGTTAATTTTGCTTGGGCTGATGCGGCAAACGCCCCACTTTCTTCATGACGGACCTGTATGAATTCTATCTTTCCATTGCGGCGTATAGCATCCATCAAATCATTAATCGCATCACCTGGAATACCAAAGACATGGCGGACACCATATTTGTAAAGTGTCTCTACAATGTGGTCGACAACTTTACGTTTTTTGATTGTAGACATGTATTCCCCTTTCAATTTCAAATAAGTTCATCGATATTTACTTTAATTAAGCACAACGCTCAAAGCGTTATGAATTTATCTATTATATTTACTCACTGTTAACGACTTTCATCAGGCTCAATTGATTCATGAACATTATTTACTGCTGAAACTCCCGGAGTAAATAGTTGTCTGATGCTGTTCAACATCGTGTTATGCTTCCAATGCTCTGCTCGCACTAAACTTACTTTCAATAAAGCAATGTCTGGGTTATCCAATCCATCTTGAATCCACGTTTCATAACGTGACTCCCATAATTTAATCAACATAGCTTCACTTTTAATTACCTGAGTGATCCCAGATACCGAAATAAAATTGTTATCTTCTTTGATAAAACTAAGATTGACGAAGCTGTTTTCAGTCAATTCACCAATCAACTCTGAAGATAGCGTTGTAAAAAAGAAGAGTTCTCCTTCAGCGCTAACTTCAACGGTTTCCATCGGTCGACTTTTCATTATTCCATCAGCGGACCTAGAAACAAGCATTGCTACATCACCTATATTAATGAGCTTTTGAATATGTGAGATATCTCTCTGTAAATGCTTTTCACTTTGCATGCTAATTTTCTCCGATTAAATGTATTCAACGGTGTTATCTGTTTTTAGAGACGGCTAAGATAGTTAACATAAAAACAGTTATATTTGATTTATTAAGCTAAATCTAAAAATATTATACGGTGACAAGGGAGGTCGCTCTGTACGTTAGCGTACTGTCTAAAGAGTGTGTTTTATCCTAAACGGCTTAAAACTAATGCTGGCAAGTTGAAACAGAGGGTTTTTAAGGTGGTCTTAGCGCTGATTAACAGACTAAAAATAGTGTAAAATACTGTTTGAGGTTATAATAGATGTCTTTACTAATGCTTATTTAAAACAAACGAATAGCTAAAGTGGTCTAGTTTAACCTATTGGTATAATTACCTTTCATCAGCTGATAACACTCACAAGCTTCCCGCTCTAAGCCCTTACGATTAAGTATCTGAATGGTACCTCGTGTATAGCTAATTAACTTTTTATCTTTTAATAAGCAAGCGGCTACTGTTATCCCGCTTCTTCGAACACCAAGCATATCAGCAAGAAATTGATGTGTTAGGTTTAAATGAGTAGAATGTGCCCTATCATCAGTCATGAGTAACCAACGAGCAAGACGAGATACTATGGGATGAAATCGCATGCAGACTAATGATTGTGAACCTTGCACAAACAAAATATAAAGGTAATCATTCAATCTTTTTAACAGTAATGGAAAGTTTTTCAGTTGATACTGAAATTGCTTAACAGATAAGCGCAGCGCTGTTCCGGACCCCTGAACAACAGCTCTATCAGGTGCCGATTGTACTCCTGAGATATTGGAAATACCCAACATACCTTCATTACCGATAATACACAGTTCAAGCGGTGGGTGTCTCGTACCTGTAGTGACCAGTGAAATATACCCTGTTAAAGGATAAAATATGTAGTCAATGCCTTGCCCGCGCTCATGCAATATATCACCGGAGGTTAAATGGACTTGCTCGCATTGCGCTACAATAGTTTTTCTGAGTTTACTTGGTAGCCCATCTAACAGCTCATTGGTGACTTCTTGCTTTTCTTTTGATCGCATATGTTTGCTCTCTGATACAGAAAAATGAAATTGCCTTAAATAATTAAAATTTAATTTATAGCAGCAATGGTCAAGTGTAAGCGTTATAAAATAGGGGATCTGTGCGCTGGCAAACATTACTTACTTATATGACTTTATAACTTACATATTTAAATGATTAGTTCACTAAGCAATAGCGGTGTCTATAATGTCGCGAGGTTTTCTTCAATGCCAGCGCTAAAGTCTTAACGTTTTGATGCGGATATTGCAGGAAAATTTTTGATAAAAGTCAATGGCGTGACAGCCTTATTTAGCGCAATAGGTGATATTGTGCTAAATATCTAAGCTGATTAAAAACTGAGCTTTAATACTGATAAAAATCATCAATTTATAAAGATAAAAGACAGTATTACTCATTAAAACAAATAACCTTGATTAAAGATTAATAACGTTTTTTGATTGATAATAAACTTTTTCGTTTTCATGAGGGAGCAATCGGTCGGTTTCTTTTTTTACAACCGCGTAGCATTCACAACTTAAGCTTTCAAGTTTCTGCCTATTTAATACGGTAATATGACCGCGATGATAATCAATGACACCCAACTTCTGCAGTTTTCCCGCAGCTTCGGTCACACCTTCTCGGCGAACCCCTAACATATTACCAATAAGTTCCTGAGTCATCACTAGGGTATTATCGGGTAAACGGTCAAGCGACAGTAAAAGAAAACGGCATAATTGCTGATCAATCGTATGGTGGCGATTACATACTGCAGTCTGTGACATTTGAGTAATAAGGGATTGGGTATAACGAAGCATTACACCTAACAATTTTCCATGTCGATGGAATTCTTCGGTTAAGCGTTTTCCTTTAAGCCGATAAGCATAACCTGCACTTTGAACCACAGCTCGGCTAGATGTACTTTCTCCGCCCATAAACAACGCAATACCAACAACGCCTTCGTTACCGACCACAGAAATTTCTGCCGAAGCGCCACTCTCCATTACGTATAATAAAGAAACAATAGAGTCAACGGGAAAGTATACATTAGCGAGCTTATCACCGGCTTCGTACATCACCTCGCCTAACTCTAGCTTTACTAATTCAACAAAAGGAAAAAGTCGTTCTTTTACTTCATCAGGCAAGACAGCTAGTAAGTTATTTTGTAAGGGGGTAATTTGAGTGTCGATTATTTTTTGCATCGTGAGTCGTCCCTTCTTAAGAATTAAATCAAGCTACTAGATATTATTATACCTTAACAAAAACAATCTCGCTGTTCGGTTCGATACCGTACACAACACTCTTTTTAGATGATCATTTTTATTTTAGGTAATTAAAGTATATATCGCACTAATCGACATTTAGACCACCTAAAGTAGATGCGCTTACATTCAGATATAACAACATAAAAAACAACAATAACATTTAAAGACAAAAACTTAAACTTTCCACTACGGTAAAGTCTAACGAAGAAATAGCCTACTGCTCTAGTGGCTTTCGCATAAAAAATAGTACGATAATTATTAGGTTATGTGTGACAGCGTACAGATATATCTTTACGTAAAGTACAAGGTAGTATTTAGAGCTTAGCGTTATAAAATTTTATTCATTAATGGAATGGACAAGACCATAAAAGTTTTACTTCAGTAAAAGAAGTAGCACCCTTTAAAACAGGTAAAACAACAAGTTAATGCTTTGCCAGCCACCAATAAAACCCTTATCATTTAATAGAGGAAAACGTTATGTATAAACATATTTTATTTGCCACAGAACTTCATGATTCAAAAAACTATATTGAAGATAAAGTCGCTCAATTACAACAGTTCACCGACGCTAAACTCAGTATTATTCATGTGGTAGAGCCGATACCTAATTATGGTGGAGCACTCGGTGTTGTTCCGAGTCCAGACCCAGTTGGCAGTTTTGGTAATACAGAAAAACGAAAAGAACAAGCCAAAGAGATACTTCAACCATTAGCTAAAAGGCTAAATATCACCGAACAACACTTGTGTATATCGGTCGGATATATTAGCGAAGAAATATTGGCTTTCGCAGAGCACGAAAATGTCGATTTAATTATAACCGGTAGCCATGGCGTACATGGTTTACGGTTATTATTAGGCTCTACCGCAAATGCCATTTTACACGGCGCAAAATGTGATGTGTTGGCAGTGCGCTATAAAGAGCAATAAGCATTGATTTAAGCAATAAATATATTGCTTTGAATATTATGATGGTAACGAACCTGCTGTGAACGAGCCAATCAATTAAGTCGGTAATTAATATAATATCGTTAATTATCTATCGGTTGCAGCAAGACTTACCTTTCCATAACAGGTTTTTATCGAGGGTCGTATCACTAATTTATCCTGTCTTATCAAATCGACTTATCATGATAAATTATTTGACTCGAGTCTCATTTGTAATAAACACCCTACTGATTGTTATATAACTATACATGTTACCAGCCCTTTATTTTGGCTGCCACATTATGTTTTCGTCCATGTATGCTAGGGTATATTAACTACGTTTATCATTATGCGTATACCAATCAGATTAATACTTTTAATGGAGATAACGACAATGGCCAACTCTATACAACGTTTGAAGCAACTTGAAATTAATGGTGAAATTTGCCACTACCACAGTTTTGATGGTTTAGCGGATAAGTATGACCTTTCACGTTTGCCTTTTGCCGCTAAAATCCTTTTAGAAAACTTATTACGACATGCAGATAGTGACTTTGTCCAACAAGGGGATATTGAAACCTTAGCCAATTGGGATGTAGACAACTGGCAGGATACTGAAATTGCCTTTGTACCTGCTCGCGTAATTTTGCAAGACTTTACTGGGGTACCCGCCGTAGTTGATTTAGCGGCTATGCGAGATGCGATAGTCAAAATGGGTGGAAAAGCCGAAAAAATAAACCCATTAAATCCAGTCGAATTGGTCATCGACCATTCAGTTATGGTCGATGTGTTTGGTCAAGCTGATGCGATGGAAAAAAACACCGCAATTGAGTTTCAGCGTAATCGCGAACGTTATCAGTTTTTACGTTGGGGTCAGCAAAGTTTTGATAATTTTAAAGTGGTACCACCGGGCCGTGGTATTGTACATCAGGTAAATCTCGAATATTTAGCCCGCGTAGTATTCAAAAAGCCCGACGAGAATAATTTACTTTACCCTGATACCTTGGTTGGCACCGATTCACATACCACCATGATTAATGGCTTAGGTGTGTTAGGTTGGGGAGTCGGCGGTATCGAAGCTGAAGCGGCGATGCTGGGACAACCCGTGACCATGTTAATACCTGAGATTGTTGGTTTTGAATTAACGGGGAAATTACCTGCAGGAACTACAGCGACTGACTTAGTCTTAACGGTAACCGAACAATTACGTGCTGCAGGTGTGGTTGGTAAGTTTGTCGAGTTCTTTGGTTCTGGGGTGAATGAGCTGACCTTGGCCGACCGAGCGACCATAGCCAATATGGCGCCAGAATATGGGGCAACGTGTGGAATTTTCCCCATCGATCATCAAACTACCGATTATCTGCAATTAACCGGGCGTGACAGTGACCACATTGAACGCGTAGAGTCCTATTTAAAAACGATGGATATGTGGGGAACGCAATCTCAACAGCATGCTGTTTATCATAGCCGATTATCATTAAAACTAGATGAAGTAGTGCCTTCTATTGCTGGTCCTAAACGTCCTCAAGACAGAATTTCACTTGACCGTGCCGGTCTGGCGTATCGTGACTGGTTAGCTTTACAACACGGTATAAAACAAGCAGTCTCGAGCGATAGTGAAAGTGGCTTTGAAAGTGAAGGCGGACAACCTTCGGTACTATTACCTGCTAGTAATGAAGATTCAGGCGTTCCCTGTCAGTATGCTGATGAAGACTTTGTATTAAAACACGGATCCGTCGTTATAGCGGCAATTACCAGTTGCACTAATACCTCAAATCCATCGGTATTAATTGCCGCTGGACTATTAGCCAGAAATGCCCGGTTGCGAGGATTAACGGTTAAACCTTGGGTAAAAACCAGTTTTGCACCTGGTTCACAAGTGGTCACTGATTATCTGCTTAAATCTGGCTTAAATGAAGATTTAGATGCCCTTGGTTTTCAGTTAGTCGGATACGGATGTACTACCTGTATTGGTAACTCCGGCCCTTTACCTACCGAAATTAGCGACGCTATTCATCAAGGCGATTTATCTGTTACCTCTGTTTTATCGGGTAACCGTAACTTTGAAGGTCGTATTCATCCAGAAGTCCAAGCTAATTATTTAGCCTCTCCTCCTTTGGTCGTTGCTTATGCTTTAGCGGGTAATATGAAGATAGATATTACCACGGGCTCACTAGGTGATGACCCTACAGGTAAACCGGTTTATTTACATGACATCTGGCCAGATAGTCAGGAAATTAAACAAGTTATCGAAAAAGTTATCGACAGTTCAATGTTTATTTCCCGATATGAAGATGTTTATAGCGGTAATAAAGACTGGCAAGCGCTGGATATAGTACAAAGCCAAAAATATGATTGGCCAGCTTCTACCTACGTTAAATTGCCACCATTTTTTAATAATATTAGCGCAAAAATACCAACTATTAACCCAATTAAAAATGCTCGATGTTTATTAAAACTGGGTGATAGTGTCACTACTGACCATATATCTCCTGCCGGTTCGATTGCGCTAGATAGCCCCGCGGCTGAGTATTTAAAAAGTGAAGGCGTCTCACCCAAAGACTTTAATTCTTATGGCTCTAGACGCGGTAATCATGAAGTGATGATGCGCGGTACTTTTGCCAATGTTCGTTTACGAAATTTATTAGCACCCGGCACTGAGGGCTGTTGGACGACACTGATGCCATCGGGTGAAAAAATGAGTGTTTTTGATGCGGCGATGCAATATCAACAACAAAACATTGCTTCGATTGTTTTAGCTGGAAAAGAGTATGGTACGGGCAGTTCTCGTGATTGGGCCGCCAAAGGGCCAGCTTTATTGGGCGTTAAAGCGGTTATTGCACAGAGTTACGAACGTATTCATCGCTCTAATTTAGTCGGCATGGGGATATTACCATTGCAATTTATGCCAGATGATAATGCCGAGTCACTAAAACTAACAGGTGAAGAGCAATTCAGTATTCCTGCCGTGAGTATTGGGCAGAAAACGGTGACAGTATCTGTTAAAAATGAAGAGGGTAATGAACGTTCCTTTGAAGTAAAAATTCGTATTGATACACCCAACGAATTCAAATACTACCAACATGGTGGCATATTACATTATGTGCTACGAAATTTAGCGTCGACAGACTAATGTTGTTACCCTTCTTAATTAATTTTGAAGGGTAAATTTTTTAGCATAATGTATAAACAGGTCATATTGTTGACCTGTTTATTATTCATTGTTGTAGAGGTTAACATTCAACTTTAGATTTTAAATGTAAATGCCTGAACCCTAGTCAATATTAACGATACTAATGGCCTATTCCTTAACAGGAATACCTTCGAGTAGTTCTATAATACTGGGGTTGTTGTTTATATAGGCTAAATTAATGAGGTATTTTTTTTCAAGATCTTGCATGGATTGATTTGCTAGTAAGTTTTTTATTAATAACGCTTCGCCATTTCCTATTGCGGTTTTCAAAGCAGAGAAGTTCACGGTAGCGTGTTTATTTTGATTCGTATGATGAGATCCCATGATAACACTCCGTTAATTATTCTTTATGATAGTCACCGCTACTCCTAGCATCTAACGATGCAAATTAGGAGTACCAGTAAAGCAGTTTTTATATGTAGACTTATTCGTATTGATGCTATTTAAAATATCAATGTAGCGCTTACTTTTCGATGATATTTTTTGGGGGGTTGGCATTGTGTAAATATTTAAATAAGTCACTGTTAGTCGACAGTACTAATGTCGTATCTTCGCCAATAGCAAGCTCATAGGCTTGTAAGGTTCGTGTAAAAGCATAAAATTCAATAGATTCTTGGCTTTGGCTATGTGCGGTAGAATAAATTCCAGCGGCTTTAGCATCGGCTTTACCGCGAATTTCTACAACTTGACGATAAGCTTCTGATTGAATTTTATTTAAATCACGTTCGCGGTTGCCTAATATTCTAGCTGCCTCACCTTTGCCTTCAGATAAGAACCTTTCGGCAATTTGGCGACGTTCACTGATCATCCGCTCATAAATTTTAGGTCGTACACTTTCATTATAATTAATGCGCTTAAAACGAATATCTAATAGTTCAATACCAAACACCTTAACCTTTTCTGCCGCGGCGTTAAATATGTCTTGTTCGACAAGTTTCCTACCTTTATGGATAGGTACTAAACTGCCCATATCTAATGCTTTTTCTGCATCAGTTAACAATGGGTCACGCAGAGGTTGACGGCCTTTCGTGGTCCGAATAATTTCAATTAGCTTATGTGTTGCTACCGCATTTCGTGTCTCACTACCAAAAATATCATCTAATCTCGATTGCGCACTGCGTTCATCACCCAGACGTAAAAAATACGGCAATGGGTCGGTTATCTGCCAGCGTGCATATAAGCTAACAGAAATATATAACTTGTCCTTTGTCGGCATATCTGAAGGTGTACCTTCCCATTCCAACACACGTTTATCAATCGAATTAACCTGCTGAATATAAGGTAATTTAAACTTAATACCAGCATCAACAACCGGCTCCCCCACGGGACGACCAAATTGCGTAATAATGACTTGTTCGACTTCATTTACGGTATAAAAGGCGCCATAAAGTAAGGTAATAATAACGAATAGCAAAATACTCGTGAATAAGCTTAAATAACGTTTCATGGTTTTCTCCCTTCAATAGATGTTAAATCAAGCAAAGGTAAGACATCTATTGTGCCACTATCGATGATAATTTTATTGCTTATGGATGGCATTACTTTTTGCATGGTCTCCACGTAAATGCGCCTGCGCGTGACCTCTGGCGCCAATTTAAATTGGTCATATAGTGCATTAAAACGTAATACATCACCTTCTGCTTCATTAATTCGTTTTATTCTATAGCCATCTGCTTCGCGAATACGTTGATCTCGCTCGCCTTCTGCCAATGGGATAATACGATTGTAATCTCGGCGCGCTTCATTAATCAGCTTTTCCTTTTCTTGTTGAGCCTGATTTACCTCATTAAATGACGCTTGAACGGGCTTTGGCGGATTAATATTCTTTAATTGAACTTGGTCGATACTAATGCCCATTACATATTTAGTTGCCAAAGCCTGCATTTTTTTAAGTGCTTCAACTTCAATTTCTTGGCGGCCAATAGTGATCACTTCGTCAACAGTTCTATCACCTACCACTTCACGCATCACTGATTCAGAAACATAGCGTAACGTACCTGCTGGATCACGTACTTCAAATAAGTAATTTTTGGGATCAGCAATTCGATACTGAATAACCCATTCCACCAGTGCAGTGTTCAAATCCCCCGTCACCATTTGCGTTTCACCCACTTGATTACTTGCTACGGCTAAGTCACGCTCACGAGCACTACGGCCTATATTGTTTAAAGAATCATTGAACGAGTTGTTTATGGAGATATTTTGGTCAGGGTCTTTAGCACCAGGCGTTGAAAAGCCAAACTCTTGCTTCAACTGCCGCTTTGTTGGCACTATGTTCACTTGCTCTATACCTAAAGGTAATTTGAAATGTAAACCCGCGGGGAAAATAGCTTCAAACTTACCAAATCTCAGTACAACGGCTACAGAATCGCTAGGAACTGTGTATACCGCGGTATAAATACCACCAGTGAGCAATATAACTGCAAGGATAATCCATCCAGGTTTTTTGCCACTACTCGTTGGCAGTAATTCTTGATACTTTTGAAAAAATTTACCGACTACTTTGCTTAGATCAGGTAGCTCTGATTTGGGCTTTTTAGCGTTGTTATTATCTGGCGTCATAGGCTCCTCTCTTTATTAACTAACCTTCGAAAAATAGGTTTTAACTTTATAATTAATGACTGCCCCATCCTATCAAACTGTAAAATATAACTTTAATTAAATAAATCGTATTATATTATTTGTTTTTGGATAGACACACTTTGTAATTTCCTAGTCAGGATCATCAGAAAATTCTACGATAAATAATATTAGTTTTCTGTTCGATACCACACGTAGTCGTCATAAATCATTTCAGTTAATACAGCCGGTGATAGATAGAACATCATCACAAATATTGAATTTTGATTGAAGTTGAGTGTCGAAATAACGTTTTCACAGCTTGGATTTATTAGATAACTTTCCATTGAATCTGAAAAATTCAAATGGTGATTTTTTTTTATAAGTGCTTACGTTAACCCTTGATGTGGCCAGTAGTAGATAATTACTGACGCACTTGTGCAGGCAAGGTCTCTATTTAAAAGGAGGGCTAAAGTGGTGGGACAGTAATTTCTGTTTGACGAATCTCAACCAGCGGACAAACACTGGCTACTTTATCGTGATATACCTCAATCTGGTGATCAGCTGGAACATCCAACATCATCAGCACTTCGCCATTACTAATTGCAGTTTCGCATGCAACCTTCTCCTGATCACTTAAACCAGCGCCTACCATACCTGAGACCCAAGCACCAAAACTCGCACCCGCAACGGTAAAACCTAAAATAGCGGCACCACCAAGGGCTAAACCCGTAGCCGGAAGGGTTATAACCGCCAGACCTGCCAATAATCCAGTAGTTCCACCAGCAATAACACCCCGTTTGATCGCTGGGTACAAGTCTGAATCATCCAATGCATCCGCTTTGGGGAGTTCGCTTAAATCGATTTTATCGTTTGCTATTAGATGCATTTGACTGTCGTTAATGCCATCAGCACGAAACAAGTTTACCAATTCACATGTAACCTTAACATCGGGGGCTAGAAAATAAATACGTTTCATTTGTTGCTCCTGTGTGCAGCCACACTGGCTAAAAACCTTATAATGTTAACAGGCATGAACTGCAGTATTTGATTAAAACAAGAAGGAAAATTTTAATAATTCCCCTATCGATAAAGTGCATGTTTATCCATAAGTCATCATAAATTCATATCCACAAAGCGTCTGTGCGTTGCCACACATTATTTAATGAAGTGATCTAAAGTCATAAATTGCATTGCTTAAGCTATGATAAACAACGTCAAAACTTACTCTCTGCTTATCAATGAGATCTTAACTAACGACAAGCTGATTGATCTGTATCAACCTTGATTCAGATAAACTAGCGCTCTTTATCAACAGTAACTAGACTAAAAATCAATCGATTAGTAGAAGCTACTACCTCTACCTTTGCTTAGGTATCTGTTTAATTTATTCTGCTATTTAATGAATGACCCTTGATATGATTAGAAATTTTTATTTCATTTGTCATTATTAATGGGCAAGAATTGATTCTCTATTATCTTCATATAGCGCAGAGTGTTAACTAGCTGGCTAATAATTCAACCTAAAAATGATTAAGGAATAATAATGAAATACTTTCTATTGAGTTTACTTGTCGTTATGTCATTAACACTGTTCAGTTGTGATAACGGAATTGACTCACCAAGAGGATTTAGTCTGCCTACAGGGAATATTGAAGCAGGTAAAATAGCTTTCTTAAAATATCAATGTTTAGCCTGCCACACACTCGATGGTGTTAAGGATGATAGTATTGCAAAGCAGCAAACCCTTTCAATTTCCCTGGGTGGTAAAAAAACTAAAATAGTCACTTATGCTGAATTGGTTACCTCTATTATTAATCCATCCCATAAATTTTCAAATTTACATTCACCACAGTTTAGAACACCTCAGGGTGAATCAAAGATGAAAGTCTTTAATGATGTAATGACTGTGACTGAACTCATTGATTTAGTATCTTTTTTACAACCTAACTATTCATTAAAACCTTATCAACAAACCAGATATCAATATTATCCACATTAAAAGGTATGGGAGTTAACATGAACATTAAATTTTTTGGAGCCACTAGAGAAGTCACTGGCTCTTGCTATTTGGTACAGGGTAATAACAAAAATATACTGATTGAATGTGGTATGTTTCAAGGTTCTCATCACCATGAAAAACACAACCATGACCCCTTCCCTTTTGATGTTAGTGAGTTAGATGCTGTGGTGATCACACATGCATCAGGCTAATGTAACCCAAGCAAGTTATAAGTAAAATATTATAATCTAAGAGGGGGTGGCAATTTGCATGGTCATTGACCAAGATATTATTATAAGGAAGGGAATTGGTTAATATCTTTGTTAATTGGTTTGTCGACAATACTGATAAAACTAGGGTCAAACAAAACAGCGTTTGTCTTTGCCTAGTCGCAGATAAAAAATTTTAGCTTAGGGCTTTTTTATGGCTACCATCACACATCGGCTGAGATGCCGTTTGTTTACAGCCACAAAAAAATACTTTTTTTGACTCTGTTGCGGTATATCTTACTGGTGAGAATTCTGAGCCTTTATGAGAGCCATCACAAAAGGGTTGTTTTTGGCTTTCCCCACAAGAACACCAAGAATATTTTTTACCTTCTTCAACGTCGACTGCAAAAGGTGTGTCAGATGCTCGTACTGGTGTAGACATAGTAATCTCCATTAATTGATATATAGCGCCCGATAAATAGGCAAGTAACTGATATTTAAAGTAAGCGATAAAGCCATAAAAGCCAACTGTTATTTATCCCAGTTGAACTTTAATTATCTGTTGAGTAAAAAAATCATAAGAAAACTGCACTAAAGTCCAAGGTCATTAAAGGGATTTTAAAATTTTATCCTCTGACATTTGAAGAATAACTATGCCAAGTGAAGTAACAATAATAAAGTTAACCCAAAAGACTAAAGCCATTAAAAACAAGGCTGCTTAAGGAATAGCGTTCAATGAAAAGGTGGATTAAAAAAACCTGCGCTGTTAATAACAGAGACGTTAAGCAAATAATTCAATTGGAAATACTAATTTTGACGCTTTAAATACCAACAGCTTGTTTAACTTTTTCTTTGTAACTTCGACTCACTTTTAATTCTTTGCCATTACTCATCACTAAGTAATATTCGCCATTAAGTTGACTACAAAACTTATCAACATAATTTTTATTAACTATGGTTGAGCGATGACTGCGTACAAATTGCTTTGGGTCTAATATTTCTTCAAGCTGCTTCATGGTTTTACGTAATATATGTGTAGCACTATGGGTATGAACACACATATAGTCTCCCGCAGCGTCAATCCATAAAATGTCTTTAACTGGGACTCTACTCACTTCGCCTGCATCTTTTATAGCCAAGATATCAGAGTAAGAAGATAAACTTACCGGTTGATTATTTGCGAGCTCAGCTAAAATTTTGTCACAATCATTACCGGTAACATCACTGACTAACTGAATAAGTTTAGATTTATGAGCAGCATTTTCTGAGCTGATCAGGCTCTGCCTAACCTTGTCCATAGATTCGGCTAAGCGAGTTTCATCAGCAGGCTTTAACAGGTAGTCTTGTGCGTGAACTTCAAAGGCTTGTAAGGCATATTGATCAAAGGCGGTGACAAAAATAACAATGGGTAGCTTTAATCCTCTTTCAATAATAGCTTGCACGACTTCAAAACCATTGAGGCCTGGCATTTGAATATCAAGAAACATTAAATCAGGTTCATAGGCTCGCACAGCTTCAAGTGCTTCACGACCATTATGGCATTGCGCAATAATATCAACGTCTTTATGATCCGCTAATCTTACGGCAAGGCCTTTCCTTGCTAAAGGTTCATCATCAACTATGATTGTTGACAGAAGCTTTGTCATGTATTTATCTCTAGTTCATAGGGCATTCTAATGCTCACTTTAACACCTTTTGGCGTATTATTGGCAACAACTAAAGAAAAATCACTACCGTACAATGCGGCTAATCTTTCTCGGCTATTTGCGAGGCCAACACCATTTTCACGATAAAGATTACCATTTTTAATTTCAGCGCCAGGACCATCATCGGCAAGTTCTAATAATAAGTCATTGGCAAAGCGGGTCACCGTAACTTTAATGGTACCGCCACTCTCTTGAGAAGCAATAGCATACTTAATAGAGTTTTCAGCAATAGGTTGTAATATCATACTGGGTACTAAGGCATTTTTACAATCATCCGCTGCGATAAACTCTACACATAATCGGTCTTCAAATCTAACTTTTTCTATATCTAGGTAAAGTTTTAGTGCATGCAACTCACTATTTAAGGTGACTTTTTTCATCGGATCTTTATCAAGAGAATAACGAAGAAACTCACTTAATTTAGTCACCATACCATTGGCTATTTTATTTTCATTAACCAAAATAAGGGTAGAGATTGCATTAAGAGTATTAAACAAAAAATGAGGATTGAGCTGATAACGCAGCATTTTAAGCTGAGCCTGGTGAGCGACACTGTTAGCTTCTAAAACATTTTGTTTTTCTTTTTGCAGCATTTGATAATATTTTGTACCAAAGTATAAACCACTCCAGCTCAAAATAATAAAAAATGAATAAACACTGTTAGTGGTGTAGTACAGCCAAAAATCAGGGCGATAACCGTGCTTGTATATTTCCCAGTGGTTAATGTTTTTAACAACTTGCCAAAGTACGCCAACCAAATAAGAGGCGACTATGACCACAACGGCTATTTTTGCCGGACTAAAATTCCAAACTCTACGATATAGGTAGCGCAAAGGCACAGTGAACAGCCAACCTGCATAAGCATTGAGAAAAATTATCACGACAAAAATATCACGAGGATCATGTAATAATGATCCTAAATAATGCACTAAAGCAAATCCAAACCAACTAGTGCTATGCACTAACCAAAACAGTCGGTTCTTATTTTCTAATAATTCTTTCCAATTCACGCAGTATAACCAATAAAAAATCTTATAATAATTATGAAGTAGCTTTGCCATTCACGCATTACCGTTGACCGTAGCATTTCAGCGACTCAACTCATTTGTATTCAATATAAATACAAAGCTTTAAAGCGCTATCATTTTACCTAAACGTTGCCCACCGACTAAGTGCATATGGATGTGATAAACCTCTTGGCCGCCATGATCATTACAATTAATAATAAGGCGGTAGCCATTTTCAGCAATGCCCTCTTCTTTGGCTATTTTTTTAGCGACAGTGATCATGCGCCCTAGAGTGAGCTCGTCATCGTCAGTGACATCATTAACCGTCGGAATTAATTTATTCGGAATAATAAGAACATGGGTACTCGCTTGTGGTGTTATGTCTCTAAATGCTGTTACGAGTTCATCTTGATAGAGTAAAGGTGTTGGTATTTCTTGTCTGATTATTTTTGAAAAAATAGTTTCTTCTGCCATGATATGCTCCGTTGTGTCTGTTAGTTTACTTCTGGTGTCCACTTATTATAGTGTATCGCGTTATCAACTGAACGTCTCGGCAACCACCCTGCACTTTCTAATTCAGGTTTGTCTTTGAAATGTGTGACATAACCAACGCATAAATAAGCAATGATTTCAATTTTTGTGGGAATATTCAAAGCATCTCGAAGCTTGTCATCTTCGATAATACTTACCCAGCCAACGCCTAAATTTTCTGCTCTTGCGGCAAGCCATAAGTTTTGTACAGCGCAAACCGCACTGTATAAATCCATTTCAGCTTTGATCGTTTTTCCTAAGACAACTGGGCCATTTCTTTCTCTATCACATGTGACACATATTCCTATCGGCGCTTCTAATATCCCTTCAAGTTTTAACTTTTGATAGCTTTGTTGTTTATCATCTGTAAACATTTTTTCAGAGACCGAATTTGCTTGCTCAAATCCATGCTTAATTTTTTGTTTTGTTTCTTTATCATTAATAACAATAAAGTCCCACGGCTGCATGAAACCAACACTGGGAGCATGATGAGCGGCGGTTAATACTCGCTTTAAAACATCTTCTGGGATGGGTTTGTTAATAAAATCGCTTCTAACATCTCGACGTGAAAAGATAGTTTTATAAACCGCGTCTCTTTCTTTTTCAGAAATATGCATTTGAATAATTTTTGCTTGAGGTAAATGAAATAAATAACAATGTCGCATAAAAAAGGTCTAGGTTAAAAATTAACCTAGACCTAATCATATATTTAAAAACTCATCGTTAGCTTTTTTTCAACACTCGTCGAGTGAAGCCAAAGGTTAATAGAGCGAATAAACTGATAAAGCCTAAACCAGCTCCTTCTCTTTCTATTTTTTTCTCTACCGCTGAACAGTCATCTATCTCACCCGCTAACGGTCTCAATGTGACAGCACGAACAACATCTTCTAAAAGCTGCTCGCCAGTATCTAAATCAAACATCAATTCACCTTTTGCGTCACGGCGAGGTGCTTTAACAAGTGCTGAAGCAGATATTTCATTTTTATCGTTAATGTCTCGCGCTTCGATAATTGTGTACTGTGAGTCACAAGTTAAAAAGTCATTGAGATCGGTAAAGGTCTTACTGGCAATCTCATACATAAAAGCATGTCTACGACGAGGAGACTGCTGATCGTTATGTGTTTCAACTTCACCTTCACCAACAATAATACCATTTTCGTTAATAGCACGTGCAGTACTTGATGAGCCCTTGAAAAAGTCATCAGGCATTATCATTTGCATACCACTATCAAAATCATTGGTATCTACATGAAAGAATTTTGTACGCGTATTACCATTTACCACCGTTTTAGTATGACCGATAGCAATACCAGCATTATTAATACCGTAAGTACGAGAATCAAAAAACTTACTATGATCATCAGTGAAGTCTTTCACTTGACCATTTTTATAAACTACCGCATATAAATTTCGACGTTCACTTCTGCTTGGTTCGGTTTCGTTCTCATCCACCCAACCATGAGCAAAACCAACAGCAACACCATCATTATTAATAGCCTGTGCGTAGTTAAGAAATTCTCTTGTATCATCAACATTTGGTGCAACTAAATGCCCTAAAGTCTCAGTCTTTGTCACCCCTTCTAAACTTAGCGTCCATTTTATTGCTTCAGTGTTATACATACTCGACACTGCATTTTGAATACAAATTTCGAACGGAGCATTTGCTAAAATAGCAGGGTCTGCACAGCCACCCGTTTCATCAAAAATAAAATCAAGCGCTTCTTGATCGATACTCGTACTGGCATAACCGACAGCAAATAAAGATTCACTCATGTCTAAAATAGCAGAATCACCGCCTAAGCGAAGATTCTCGGCAACATCGTCACCTTCAGTCGGTGGCTTTAATTCAATAATGGTATTGCCTGCATCAGGAGAATAAAAGGCTCTTGAGGTAAAATCACGAACCCAATAGACAACAGGGTTATTATCAGTGCCCGTAAATGGCAATGCAGTATATGGAGCTGAGCCGTTACCATAAATCCAGCCATCATTAGTAATACCGTTTACATAATCAACCGTTGAACGCGTCAATGTTGTGGTATCTGGGAAATATTGGTCAAATACAGCAAAGCTTTCAGTATCACCCGCTTTACCTGTTAAGTTACGCATAGCCAAGATATTACCAATTTTTTGATAAAACCTAGCTGAGCTACTGCTGTTTTGACTAGTCAAATACAGGACAGCCCAAGCTAAATCATTAGCGGTTGGATTACCTAACCTTAAGTCGTTTTCGTTTTCAATATCGACTAAGCCATCAACATCTTCATATTGTAAATTGGCAAATCTAACAATACTATCAAAATCATTAGTATCAAAGTACTGAAATTGAACGGGAAAATTATAAATATCTGAGCCAGAAATAGCCATTTGATTTTGGTTGTTTTCTTGCTGAGCATAACTATATTTAACTATATCAATGCCACCTTTATCGATAACTTCATATTTAGCTGCCTGTGCCATTGATAAACTTAACGCACTGCTAATTCCTAAAACTAATACAGATTTTACAAATTTGTTCATATACTACTTAACTCTCATTTCTTGTTATAATTCATCTAGCTCTTGCCATCTTGCGAAAGCGATTTCGAGTTTTGACTCACTTTCTTCAAGCTGGTTCAATATATTTTTTGTTTTATCACTATCTTGAGCAAAAAAGTTAGCGTCGTTGACTTGTTCTTGCAATGAATTTATTAATGCTTCAAGTTCATCGACCTGTCCAGGTAGCGCTTCTAATTCACGATTATCTTTGAACGATAATTTTTTTTTAGTAGGCACATTAACTGCAGATTTACTCTCACTCACTGAATTAACAGGGGCTTTTATACCTTCAGCTAACTGCTTACGCTGTTCAGCTTTGTATGCTAAATAACTATCAACATCATCATAACCGCCAACAATATTTGTTATTTCACCACTACCATCAAAGTAAAGACAACTATTTACACAATTATTAACAAAATCGCGATCATGGCTTACTAAAATAACGGTTCCTGCATAATTTGCAACGACTTCTTCTAATAATTCTAAAGTTTCTATATCTAGATCGTTAGTTGGCTCATCAAGAATAAGTAAGTTGCTGGGTCTTAAAAATAGACGTGCTAATAACAAGCGATTTTTTTCACCACCTGAAAGCGCACGTACAGGAGTTCTAGCACGTTTAGGACTGAATAAGAAATCTTGCAAATATCCCAATACATGGCGTGTTACCCCATTAACAGTGACTTCTTGCTTACCTTCGGCAACGGTGTCCTGAACGGTCATACTCAAGTCTAAAGCATCGCGATGTTGATCAAAATAAGCCACATCTAAATTAACACCAACACGCATCTTTCCTGAGGTGGGTTGTTGTTGTTCCATGATTAATTTGATTAACGTTGACTTACCCGTGCCGTTGGCACCAATAAGGGCTAAACGGTCGCCACGCGTTATAAGTAAATCTAAACCATTAAAAATGGTTTTATCACCAAACGCCATATGCAAGTTTTCACACTCAAAGACTAACTTACCTGAGCGATCTCCGGTTGATATATTAATATCGCCCTGCTTCTTAACTTCACGTCTTTCTTGGCGTTCGACTCGTAACTTTTCAAGTGAACGAACTCTGCCTTCGTTACGAGTTCTGCGAGCCTTAACCCCTTGTCTTATCCATACTTCTTCTTCAGCTAGACGCTTATCAAAAAGCGCATTTTGTGTGGACTCAACTTCTAAGTCGTGAGCTTTTTGTTCGATATAAAGATCATAGTTACCAGGATAGCTAACAAGCTGACCACGGTCTAAGTCTAAAATACGGGTCGCTAAACCACGAATAAATGCTCTATCATGACTAATAAATATGATAGTGCCTTTAAAGTCTTTTAGAAATTGCTCTAACCACAACACACTACTAATATCTAAATGGTTAGTAGGCTCATCAAGTAATAGCACGTCAGGCTCGCTGACTAATGCTTTCGCTAATGCCAGTTTACGTAACCAACCACCAGAGAGATCGCAAATCATTTTGTCTGCTTCTAGCGCTAGCGTGGTTAATACTTTATCGATACGTTGTTCATCTTGCCAAGCATTGGCTTGGTCAAGTTGTTGTTGAACGTTTGATAATTTATTAAGATTCTTCTCTGAAGGGTCTTCACCAATAATATGAATTATATGGTGATATTGCTTAATCAATTCTGCATTTTCAGCAACACCTTGAGCAACATAATCAAAAACGCTCATTTCAGATGACTCAGGTGGATCTTGCTCTAACATCGCTAACTTAATGTTGCTCGACATCAAGATCTGACCATCGTCTAGGTTCTGTTTACCCATCAACACTTTCATTAATGAAGACTTACCTGCGCCATTTTTACCAACTAAACAGACGCGTTCGCCCGTTTTTACCGTTAAGTCTGTCTTATCTAAAATACTGTCTTCACCGAAGGCTAATTCGCCTTGAGCTATTCGGATTAATTCCATGGTTTATATCAACTCTACTACTTGTGATTGTTCGAAAGGCCAGAATAATAATGTGTTATCACTCAAGCGCTCTAATACGGGAATATGAACACCGTATAAATTTACTAAATTATTTTCACTACTGGTGTCATCATCAATAATATCAACCACCTTAATTTGGTGATCGGGTATTATATCAACAATTAACTCTGCAGCTTGCTCACAAAGGTGGCAACCGGCACTACTATATAAGTGAAATAAAACACTCATTAAGCCGTAACTTTTTTACGGGTAATTAACCAACTGTTATGGATGTGCTTATTACGCTGAAAATCTTTATCGCGGGTTAACTCTGAAATTGACTTCACCTCAAAATTTAAAGCAGCAACAGCATCAAAGTCCATTTTGAAGTTTCGTTTATTATTCGTGAAAATAAGCTCACCGTTTTCAGCAACACACTTCATTGCATCAGTAATTAACGCCACGTGATCGCTTTGCACATCAAAACTGTCTTCCATACGCTTAGAATTTGAGAACGTTGGCGGATCAACAAAAACAACATCATAAGTGCCCCTATGCTCTTTTAACCAAGTTAAACAATCGGCTTGTACAAATTGGTATTTATGACCTGACAATTTATTCAAGGCAAAGTTTTCCTGTGCCCAGTTCAAGTAAGTATTCGACATATCAACAGTAGTAATACTTGTTGCGCCATGCAGTGCGGCTTGCAATGAAACAGAACCGGTATATGCAAATAAATTAAGCAATGATTTGTTTTTAGCTTTCTGTGCAACAATTTGCCTGGTTTTACGGTGATCTAAAAATAAGCCTGTATCAAGGTAGTCCCATAAATTAATTTTTAATTTTGCACCATGTTCGTTAATAATCATCGACTGTTTACTTTGATCAACACGTTGATATTGGTCACTGCCCTTTTGCTTGGCACGGGTTTTTAATATCACCTTATCGGTAGGAACACCTAGTACCTTAGGAGCAAAATAAATAACTTCTTGCAAACGTTTTGCTACTTTACTTTCTTCGATAATTTTAGGTGCTGAATACTCTTGAATAACCAAATACTCACCATAAACGTCAACCGCGACATTATATTCTGGAATATCTGCATCGTATAAACGATAACATTCAATATTTTCTTTTTTCAGCCAGCTTTTTAAATTTTTCTTATTTTTTAATAAGCGATTACCAAAATCCGAATCTTTATCTTCGAATTCTGCATCATTGTTTTGCCCTGAAGCTTGTTTTTCATCGACGTTATAAAGAGCAAGTTGACAATCTAATGGACCATTCTTAAATTTATAGCGTTTGTGGCTTGCTAGCTTCATCATCGAAAGCAATTCAACATTCGCTGTTAAAATAGCAATACGCCAGTCCACAAATTGTGCTTTTAGTTTTCGACCTAATAAAACAAAATTTTCAACAAGTTCTGGTAATTCACCAATACGCTCCCCATAAGGAGGGTTAAGTAAAAAGGTACCATTGTGGCCAAAACCATTATTTAAATTATTGATATCTTTACATGAAAATTCAATAAACTTTTGTACACCGGCATTACGAGCATTTACTTGTGCGGTATTTATTACTCGGCTATCAATATCAATACCAAAAACTTTCGCTTTTAATTCTTCAAGACCAAGATGTGATTTTTGTTTAGCTTGAGTTAATTGTGCTTGCCACGGGTATAATTGATGACCAAGCCAACAATCAAATCCCCATTTTACTCTGTCGATACCCGGCGCGTAACCTGCGGCCATCATTATAGCTTCAATTAAAATCGTGCCAGAACCACACATAGGATCAACAAGCGGTTTAGTGGTATCATCTAACCAGCCCGAACGAGTAATAATAGCCGCCGCTAGATGCTCTTTTAATGGCGCAGCACCCGAGTGCTCGCGATAGCCACGCTTAAATAAACTACGACCAGAGAAATCAAGATAAATAACAACCTTTTCTCTTAACAAACGCGCTTGAAAACTGATGTCTGGCGTACTTTTGTCAACAGAAGGTCTATCCATACCTTGATCACGAAAATGATCAACTAGCGCATCTTTTATGGTAAGTGCACCAAACTGGGTATTTCTGATTTCATCACTTGACCCGACAAAGTCGATAGCAAAGGTATGGTTACTCAAAAATTGTTCAGACCAATTAACACTTTGCGCGGTTGCAAAAAGTTTAACTTTATTTTCAGCATCACCTTCAGCAAGTTTTAATAAAATTCGCGTTGATAAGCGACAATAGAGACAGATTTTATAGGCCTCTTCAATTGTTGCCGTAAAATATACGCCTTCAGGCTTTTGCACGACTTGTGATGCTTTTAAATCTTTTAGCTCTTGAGCTAATAAAATTTCTATACCAGGAGATGTTAATGCTAAAAATTGCTGCATGAGTGTTTTCCAGACCGATTTATGCCCGCAATTATAAACAAAGACGCTAACTACTTATATAGAGACGTGCATAAAACACCAATATTCACTGATATATATTTTAAAATATTTTTAATAACCGTATCAACAGACCTTAAAGGTCACAAAACCACCACTTAGACTACAATTAGGGCAATTAACTGCCTTTTTTTAATAGATGTAAAAATGTTAAAGAAACGCCTTGCAATGTGATGTAACTATCCTTAAGATACGCATCGCTTTCAAGGGCTGAGGCTTTTGAAATGCATTCGTTAATAACAAGAATTAAAACAGTTATGGCTTGTTTATGTGTACCTTTAATGGGAATACTTAAACCATTCGGACGCGGGATGGAGCAGTCTGGTAGCTCGTCGGGCTCATAACCCGAAGGTCGTCAGTTCAAATCTGGCTCCCGCAACCAACTTACGCTTAAGTATAAAAAGCAGGTCGTCAGTTCCCTCTCGAAAGATATGGGCTCCGATAACCAACTTACGCTTAAGTATAAAAAGCAAATTCTTAAGTTTGAATTAAAACAACTTGGCTTTCCTAAGAAGGTATTAGGACATTCGGACGCGGGATGGAGCAGTCTGGTAGCTCGTCGGGCTCATAACCCGAAGGTCGTCAGTTCAAATCTGGCTCCCGCAACCAACTTAAGCTTAAGTATAAAAAGCAGGTCGTCAGTTCCCTCTCGAAAGATATGGGCTCTCACAACAAACTTTAACTCAAGTATAAAGAGTGTCTGTACTGAAAGTCGTCACTTCCTTATTTAAAAACATTCTCCGATACAAAATCCAAATTTCATTGTTAAATAATATTTAGTCACTCTATAACTAAAATATTTTCTAATACATATTTATTTAGTACAAAAAAATCATCATATTAAATTTAACATTATTTGCTGTCTATACTGTTAAAATTTAATAATATTCTTCATTATTCGCTTTAATTAGAAATAACCGCTAATAAGCTAACGTCTGGTATAAGTAACGAGCTAACCATACACATGAAGTGTACTCATCTTATTAAGCTTTCTTAGAAAATAAATTTTTACTGTTAACACAAACACCGTTTTCTTTAAGAGGTGACAAAGAAACTGATGGATCCCATATCCGCTGCCAAACACCTCCAAGCATACTAAAATCAGGCCTAGCACTTACCTTTTCAGTATGACTCTTAACAATCCCCATACTCGTTTGCTCGCCAACAATAAAATTAAACACATAACTACACTCCACACCCATGCGTAAATCGGATAAAACAATATACTGCTCTGCTTGTTTTACTGAATAAAAGCCTTTCGTGAACCATTGTAGTCGTTGCACATCCCATTCATCTTTAATATTAGTAAGCAGAGAGTCTGACGAATGATATGCTTCTAGACTTACCTCAGATACTGAGTCAAACACAGAGACATAGCCCTCGTAATATTGACCATCAGACATAACCAATACCCGCCAAAGTAGCGTAGAAAAAGGCGCAGGTGTACTCAAATAATGATGTGTTTTTATCTGTCGATCGTTTAACGCTGTTGTGACTTTATCGTCTATGTAAAGCTTTGCCACCAAAGACCAACAGATATAAAGTGTGCTTATCGCCAATGCAAAATTATTGATTTTTAAAGCACTTGCCGGTTTAACTCTGGGCAGAAAAATAACAATAAACGCAAACAATAGCGGTAAGGTATACATGGGGTCAATGATAAACAAATTAGAGACCGCAAACGGATATTCAGTAATAGGCCACAGCAATTGCGTACCGTAAACAGTGAAGCTGTCCAAAATCCCATGAGTAGACAAGCACAAAAATACCAACACAAACCAGTGTTTCTTATAAATGGCTGTAGCTTGATGACATTTGGTTATTAACCAGGCAATTAAAGGGCTAATGAGCAAATGTACTAATAACGAGTGGCTAAATCCTCGATGGTAGGTAAAAGCTTCAACATCACCGCTATAGGGTAAGAATACATCTAAGTCAGGCAATGTTCCTAAAACGGCACCATAAATAGCTGCTTTAGGACCAACTTTATTTCCTAATACCGCATAGCCGACAGCGCCGCCCAAGACAGCTTGTGTTAATGAATCCATAATGACCTTGCTGATTTAACAATTATTCTTCTAATACGCCTTTATCTACAATTCTAGATCAATTGAGACAGCAAATTTTCTTTGGTTTTTCATACTGTTTAAATGGTTAATAAACTATATTCATTGAGTTTACTGACAATTTTAACAAGAAGCTTGTTGTTCATAGAGCGTGACATGACATAAACTTTCTATGGCATTTAACTCATATAATATACTCATGACAGAGATAGAATAACTAAGGTAATGATTAACATCTTGTTCGACGATCAAAGTTTCATTATTCCAAGATAAAAAAACCGCAATTAAGCGGCTTATATTATGATGCTAGTAGACTTATTTTGCTCTCATATCTAATATTGGCATATTACTACTACCTAAAATTGTTGCTGGAAGCTTACCATCCCAGTTTTGAGCTTCTGTTAGCTTAACAATTAAAGGGTTGTTACCTAGTGCTTTAGCTTTAGCCGTAATCGCTTCAGCTTCAGCTAAGCCTTTAATTCGAATAGATTCAGCTTCTGCTATAGCAACGAGCTTAATACCATCTGCTTTTGCTTTTGCCGTATTTACGTCACGTTGCGCTTCTAAATTTTGACGTGCGAGTTTATGTTTCTCCGCATCAGCTAGATTTTTTTCTGTTTGCTTAGTCTCAATAGAGGTTAAGTACTTAGCCGGTAATTGAATGTTTTCAATTTGAATGTTATCAACAGTAACAGGAAAGTCTTTCATTTCTTCGATAAAGCTTGCTTCAATCGCTTGAATGGCACTTGCTCTATCTTGTATTAATTTTTCTGCATCATACTGTGGGATAACATCTTTTGTAGCAGATCTAAAACGAGGATCAAGAATTCTATTTTCAAATTGCTTTAAACCACCGTATTGGCGAAAAAGTTCTAGCGCAGCTGTCTTGTCTACCGTCCAGTTAACTGAAACAATAACAGTTACTGGCATTTGCTCTTTAGTACTTGATGCCATTTTTTCTTCATTTTTTCGTGTTCTGACTTCTATCTCTTCAACGCTATCAATAAAAGGCACTTTAAAGTGTAAACCAGGGTTAACCTGCTCTTTGGCTTCACTGAAGCGTTTGACAATGCCGATGTGCCCTTCATTGACGGTGTAAACAGAGCTGAAAAATAGGGTAACAGCAATCGCCACTGTTATTATTGATTTAGTTGGGATATTTAATTTTTCTATATTCACTTTTCTACCTCAGAGGCTTAATTAGGTGCCCATATTTAAAGACACATTCGTTAAATATTACAGCATGTTATTCGCTATGCAGAGACCATAACCTTTTAAGTGACATAACGTCAAACTTACACCCGAGTGAACCAGCTCTGCAAGTCTAAACAATCGATAAAATTAACCATTAGTAAGTTCACCTTATCAGTTAGGTGAACTCAAAAGTGTTGTATTAATATTTTTTCTGTCGGCCATTCGACAAAAGTTAATGGGTCTGTTGTCATTTATGTGGCATTAGCAATCATCTTAATAGCAATATCAGTTAAATCGGTCACTTCTCCGATGCCGATAGTACTTTCTAACTGAGTTTCCAGATCATCCGCTAAGTCTTTATCTAGACTTTTTAAATAACTGATTTCGTCACGGTAATACATGTTTTGCACTTTATCACTTTTTTTCAATTCAACTTTTAAAATTGCCGGTTTACCATGATTAGATACTTTCTGGGTATATTCTTTCAATTGGGCAGATTTTTTCAATACCGATAAGTCACGATACCAAAAGGAATACTCTTCTTTATCATCTTTATCTTTAGGTAAAACAAGAATATAAAATGCACGAGCAGGTAATTCTTTATAAGCAAGTACCGCAATAATTGATAAGCAAGAATCTCTAAACTTTTGATTGCTTAATAGATTAAGAATAATTTCTTCACTATTTTCATTTTTATAGACAAGGTGCTTAAGTGCAGAGTTACCACTAAAGCTCGCCGCATTAATATATTGTTGGTGCTTAGTTGCTTTTAAGTAGAATGGAATAGAGAAATGATTGTGTGCATATATATTCCTCATCGCTTTCTGCAGACCATAAATACGACTACCGCGTTTTCCGCAGGCTTCAAGGGTATCAACATGTTGATAAATATATTTTCTTATCGCCCTGCAAGCTAAATGTTTACTTTCAATTGTATTCATTAATAATCGAACAGCCCCATGGCTGTCATAACCTAAAACAATATATTTCTGTTTTTGTAGTGTTCTATCTTGTTCAGAAAAAGGTACGGTTAATTCAATTTCAATTTCTTCACCGGCTTTAAATTTAGTTTCTTTTACTAGGCTAACTAACAAACCTTGTATAGAGATATTTTTAGTTATACCGGGGATATGAGTAACAACATTATTACTGCGTGTAATTGCCATTTTAAAAGATAATACAAAGCGGTCTTCACCTCTAGAATCATCATTTTCTGCCGTTACAATTTCGGTTTCATCAAGTGAGTCAATCGCACTCAGTTGAAAACGTTTTGGTAATAAATTTTCTAATTCAATGATGTCTTCGCTGACCGGCCGATGTATTGTTTCATACAAGCTAGTAATATCTGATAAGGTGATCATATGATCGCAATTACTGATCATATCTAGCGCCGCTTTCGGGATTGCCCTATTTAACACAGCCATCTTAGGATGTACATGACAAGGCAAGGCAGACGGAACATAAGCATCTTCTACAGAATTAATAAACGATGAGGATATTTTGACTACTCGAAAAAGGCTATTTTTGAAATAATTATTAAAAACAGCTTTGACGCTTCTATTATTAACAAAATCGTCATACCAAATAAGGGAATAAATGAAGGTATCTTTATATTTAGATTTTAATATAAAAGCATATTTATCAACCGTATTCCTCTCATTTAACGCCTTTTGTATATCTTCGTTACCCAGTAGTACGGGTAAGTGAAAATTTTCATCTGTATCACTAAAAAACCGCCAAAACTCATCATTACCCGATGTTTTCATCGCAACTTTCGCATGCCATGCATTATTATTTTTATAACATAGTAACGGAATGTCGTGAGTTTTATTTAGATACAGTTGCTCGTAACCTTTAGAGGTAACAGAATCAAACAAAGGGGTGATAAATCGTTCTGTAGGACCAATAATAGCTAATTTTTTTTGTCTTAGGTAATGAGCGAACAAAACCCGCATTTGCTGATCTGTTAATGGACTTGAAAATTTCAATAAGTATTCAAACTTATTTGCAGAAGATTTTTGACTATCAATAATAACAAATCCGAGTTCAAGCTCTTCAGTGAAATCTATTTCGGTATGATGGTCATATAGCCACAGGTACACTTTATTTGCTATAACACCTGCTATTTCGTGAGAGGTCTGAATAACAACTTTTTGATTATTCATCTTCTCAATGTTAGCCGTAATACCTACCTCTTTTTTCCCTTGCGCGGTCATCCCCATAATAGGGTTGATAAAGACTTTACAAGCAGAGTTAAGTTTTTTAAGTTCGTTAATTATTCTATTTTTATTTACTAAGGGTTTAGGTTCGGTTTTATCTATTTTAAATTCTGAAAATTCGCTGTCATTTTCGTTTTCGTTTTCGTTTTCAATATTATATTTGCTGACACCTTTATCTTTATTAGCCGCTCTCTTTTGAGCGTCTTCATAAACTTCATAGTAAAGTGCTGTTGTATAAAGATTTTGATATTCAACAAGTTTTTCATTGAATAGCTTTTTACCCGCTATATCCAAATAATGATTAACTTTATTGTGTGTAACTATTTGACAATCAGCAAAGATCAGCCGTAAATCTATTGGTTTATTAGCTTGTTGGGCAAGTTTTTTGATTTCATTTTTAACAGCAAGGTGTTGACCAGAGTTTTCATCAGGTAGAAGTTTTTTAACTAAATATTCCAATCTATCATTGCTGGCATAGGGGACCAAACTTAAGATTTGTTTTTCAAACTTTTGTAAGTGAGGACTGATGACACTGCTCATTAATCGTGGTACCTCGTATTTTGAAGCTAAACACATTGGAAGGTATTCAATTCATAAACCATTAACGTTGATGGTTTAATCCTAGTGCATATTCATAAATAAGACTAAATAAATGTTGCCATGTTGGTTAGTTGTTTTATTGGTCTGTCGTTATCGGCACAACCGCCATTATACTTTAGACTTTATTAACTGCCTATGTGGATATAATCAACAGGCATGATAGGGAGCGCGCATTTATTGCTTGCTCCTTTTCGCTAGAGGTCGATAGTTCTAATTAAAAAATAAGTAGGCCAAATTTCGCGTACCTGATACTCCCACTCAGTATCCACTTTGCCATTAGGTGATTGTAAAAACCAATACCTCGCCCATTTACTGACAACTTTACCTGACTTACTTAATTTTAATGGCGAAAACCGACGCTGGTATCGGTTGCCATCATACTCAACAATTGCGTTATTTCTTGCTCTTTTATGTAAGCTATCTAATGCCGTACTAATGAGTTCGACCTTTGATAAGGCCAATATACCTTGTTCTTTTAAACAAGCTAATATCGCCGCTTTTTTTATACTTACCTGCATGTAATCATCTATATGAGGAGTATAAACCATGCCCGTTAGACCATAAATAGCGGCTCGCTCTCTATCAGCAAGTGCTTTTAATGGGATAATTAGCTGATTAATTTCATCTAATTCACTGATGACATGCAATTTTATAGGTAATTTAGACAATGCCTACGCTCTTATAAATACTCATTGATTTCTCATTAATTTGGCGGATCTATATTATTGTCAATGCTGTTGTTTAAGCGGAACCACCCTGCTATTGAGAATCTATCGCGCTTAGCAGGTAATACTTCATGCGGAAACTCTTCGCTTAAAAAAACAACTATCGTACCAAAGCTGGGCAATACTTTAATTTTACTGTTATCAACGACAGCGGAGGCTGGTATTTTTTTATCATAAATCACTAACTCGCCTCCATCATCAGCGGACCAATGCTGATTAAGGTAGACAACAACAGATAGCACCCGATTACCCTCACCTTTAAAAGCATCTTTGTGCTTCTTATAAAAGTCGCCTTTGGCATAATGAGCAAAATGACTTTCAAAAGAAAATAATCCGAGAAACAACCGGCGATTAAGATAAGCTTGCAGTGACTCGGCCCACGTTATCCAAGCACAACTGGCTTGGTTGTTACTGGTTATCCAGCTTATTTCATCTGTCCGTATAAAATCATTAATCATATGATCTTTGGCACGACCTATTCCAGCACGTTTGAATTTTTCAGTAGGTAACTCAATAATATGATTTAATAACAGATGGGTTAATTCTTCAGGCAGAGCATAAGGACGAATACTATAGCCCTTTTCAACAATATCATTGGATATTGACTCGAACAGTGATGAGTCACCACCAGAGTAAGTTATTTGAGCTAGGTTCAACTACATCCTATCTTAGGAAGTAAAACTAACATTTTCTTGATAATCTAATAAAATAATGAATGGTCTATATTAGCACTTTGAATATATTAGTGTGAGCATTCGTTTTAATAAATGATTTAAACTTTTGTCGACAGTAGATGTGATTAGTTAGAAAGTGAAAACGTTACAGGCGGATAGCGTAAGGTCAAATCAGATAAAATAGTAAGACACTTTGCTAATAGCTAAAATCATTCCTACAGTTAACGCATAGAACTGCCAGTAGACAGTTAATTCAAGGAACGAATGTGCAAGTAACTAATAAACTTATTAAAGAAACATCCAAACAGTTTTCGACTCATATTTTAAATTCAGGAATGGAATGCGGCATCAGTCAAGATATTACCGACCCACAAGGAAAAAGAGTTTTTTTAAAAGCAGGTACTGAAATTACGGAAAAAATCCGTTTAAAATTAACTAACTTACAACAAGAGGGGATCATCGGCCATGAAGATGTAATTTCTCTTACAGAAGATACCAGTAATGAAGATATATTAGCGCCGATCCTAGACTTAGCTAAAACAAATCCTGTAATAAATAACTTTCAGCTAAATGAAACACTGGTAACCATTGGCGACTTTATAAAAGGCGGCTCAATTCCAAAGAAGATTATTGATCACCTCAGTATATTTTCACACATCAACCCCTCTGCATACCAAAATACTTTAATCAATTTGGTATTTGGCACCCATATCGGTAAAGCAAACAACTATTCTCCAACCGAATTAACGGAACTTATCTCTGTTTTGTTTTTTGAAAATATTGGTTACGCAAGACTTAACAATACAATGAAAGATGCAAAGTTAGTTCACCCTATCTTGAGTAAAGAAATAGTGAGACTTGCGGGCTTAGAGAGTAAGTTAGTCTTAGAATCGATAGAACAACATGAAGAGAAATTGGATGGCTCTGGTTACCCAAAAAAGTTAACACAAATTCATGAGTACGCTCAAATCTCACAAATAGCGAATCAATATTCTCAGATCACTAGAAAAAGTAAAAATATTAACACGGCCATCGGAGAACTCTATTTATTAGCCGAAGGATTTGACTTTAGGACCAGTCAAAAAACGCAGGCTATTTATTCTTATCACTTACAAAGGCCCCTATTAGCAATAATGCAAGAAAGTATACAAACAGATACCCATCGACAAGCCTACGGAAACCATTTATATGACCAATTATCAAAAGTCATTAAATGGACAAACACCTTAAATACTAACAACCCAGAAATGAATTTTATTCAAGCTAAACTTAGGAGCACATTATGGGTGTCAGAATCATCACAGCAGCCATTCCAAATAAAAAGAGAAGAGCTTAAAGATAATCAAGTTTGTAAAATGTTTATCAATGACGCTCGAAGATTAGTACTGCAAATTTCACAATTTGCCAATTATTTCAATCAGATACTCCATTACCCGATTAAAATTGATAATATATCAACCAATAAAGAATATTTTTTAAAGTTAATCAATCCAATAATTTAACTGGCTTAACAATGACTTAATATCGATTCTCGCTGAATTCTTTGGTTAAATAGCAGTTAGTTTGCATACCCACTGCCAATAGCAGTAAATGGCAGCTCAAGTTCGAGCTCAGGGACTTGTAAACCTATCCAGGCGACAAAAGTATTACTATTAGGGCCTGGGAAGATACTATATTCATTCACCCAAGGATAGCGGGCAATTGCGGCCTTAATCTTAGGAATTAGTTTAACCGCTTTATCACCTTTAATAGAAAGTAATAATACCGGCTTTGAGCCATACCAATACCTATCTGGTGTTAATGTTTGGTACTGTCTTATTGCTGATAACCCTTGATTTACTTGCCAACCAGTAACTTCATAAACACTATACTCTGCTGCTTTTTCTTCTTTGATTGCAAGCCAAGGGTGAACAGCAAACCAACCACGCCAACTAAAAGCATCTGCGGCATAAAACTCTACAACAGCCCTACTATCGTCATTGGGTAACGTTGCAATACCAGCAGGCTCTCTGCTCGCGGTTCGCCAGTTGTTATGGGTACAAGCACTCAGTAGGAGTACAATGCAGATAATCGTCCAAAATCTCATATGCGCTATTATTACACCGGTTTAAGCCTAGATTATATTGCTTAGGCTGGGTTTGATAAATTTAACCTATATTCTTATTGGCAATAAAATCCCTATTACTTTAAAATCAGAATACACTTCTTTTTTCAAATAAAACCAATCTGTTGGCCCAATTAGAACCATAGAATAAGTTTCAGATGAATATTTACGCCACTTTAAAGCTTCACTTAAGCTGAGCTTTTTTCTTTGATAGTGTAAAATTTGCATAAAAAGTTGTCACTACACCCGCGACAAGAGAAAGCATCGCTAAGCCAAATAATGCGTTATCTTGAGATTCAAAGGCTAATAGATATACCCCCAACACAACACAGAATAAACCAACATAAATAAAGACCTGAGGGTGTGAAATAATTAGACCCGTAGATTCGGTATTTTTCCCTTTATGGGATTTAGTATGTGATGAAGCTTTTCGTTTATGTTTATTTGTTGGCATCGCCAATTCCTTAATCTTTATAACAATATGTTATCGGTACATCTCAACGATGCCCTCATTGTAACTAGTAATTAATTTATACTAATATTAGATAAGATCAAATAATTATCTCTAGCTGGAAATGGCTAAATACCATTAAGATGATATAAAACAAAAATAATTAAAACACATCATAAATATTCAGCAATAATGTATACCGTCAAGTCAACTTGAATGACGAAGCCTAGCACCCCAACTTATTTGTGCAGCCAAGTACTTAAATTAACTCTCGTTAATTGCCTAAGCAGTCATTTGGCGAGGCGCCATTCGTGAATGGGTTATTTTACGTTACTGTAAAATAAAAAATGCCTAATATTAAGATTTAAATCTCAATATTAGGCATGAGTTAGCAGCCCGTTATAAATATCTTAGCCGTGTAAAGAGGGTAGATATTTATCTGTTTACCAATAATTAATTTTCAAAAATTATTGGTAAAGCTAGTGCTTATTTAAAATGCAAAGTCTTCACTGGCTAGAGCCATCATCGAGTCTACACCACCTTCAATACAAGCTGCATGTCCTTGAGCTCTAGGAAGTATACGATGAAAGTAAAATGCTGCTGTTTTAATTTTAGCTTGATAAAACGCTTCATCTTCACCAGCGTCTTTTAGTTTACTTTGCGCTACAGAGGCCATTTTTGCCCAGAAGTAGCCTAATGTTACATAACCGGCAAACATCAAGTAATCAACCGAAGCACCACCAATCTCATCCGCGTTCTTCATCGCCTTTTGACCAATATCACCCGTGATCATTTGCCACTGTTTAGCGTATGAGTTTAGCGTACTAACATATTCACTCATGGCTGGATTATCGGCATTGTCTTTCGAAAAAATAGCGATATCTGTCATAAACGGCTTCAAAATTTGACCTTTACTGCCCAAAATTTTACGGGCTAATAAATCTAACGCTTGAATACCCGTTGTGCCTTCATAAATACAACTAATTTTAGTGTCACGCAGAAGCTGTTCCATGCCCCATTCTTTTATAAAACCATGTCCACCAAAAACTTGAACACCATGACTTGTACATTCGAAACCTAACTCTGTTAAAAATGCTTTTGCAATAGGTGTTAGTAAGGCTAATTTGTTTTCTGCATCGGCTTTAACATCAGCGTCATCTGATGCGTGGGTTATATCAACTAATTGCGACAAATAGCCAATTAGTGCTCTACCGCCCTCAGAAATAGACTTTTGCGTAAGTAGCATACGACGAACATCAGGGTGCACAATAATAGGATCAGCTGGTCCATCTGGATTTTTTACGCCGCTAATAGAACGCATTTGCAAACGATCTTTTGCATAAGCTAATGAACCTTGAAATGCCGCTTCAGCTGCTGCAGAACCTTCCATTGCTACACCTAAACGAGCAGCATTCATAAAAGTAAACATGCAGTGTAGGCCACGGTTCTCCTGTCCAATTAAAAACCCTTTAGCGCTATCAAAGTTGATAACACAAGTGGCGTTAGCATTGATACCCATTTTATGTTCAATTGAACCACAACTCACAGCATTTCGGTCTGCTTTTGTGCCATCATCATTGACATTAAACTTAGGAACAATAAACAAAGAGATACCTTTACTACCTTCAGGAGCACCTGGTAGGCGTGCGATAACAATATGTACAATATTCTCTGATAAGTCATGCTCTCCGGCTGAGATAAATATCTTTGTGCCGGTAATCGCATAGCTACCATCATCGTTTAATATAGCTTTGGTGCGCAACATGCCAAGATCAGTACCACAATGTGATTCAGTTAAACACATAGTGCCTGTCCAGCTACCTTCAACTAATTTAGGCATATACTGTTGTTTTTGTTCACTGGTGCCATGAGCTTCAATTGTTGCTTGTGCCCCATGACTTAGACCAGGATACATAGCAAAACTATGATTAGCAGACGACATCATTTCACTAATAGACGCATTAAGAGAGTAAGGTAATCCTTGCCCACCAAACTCTTCACTCTGAGATAATGTTGGCCAGCCACCCTCAACGTATTGTTGATAAGCATCTTTAAAACCATCTGGCGTAGTTACTACACCGTCTGTCCACGTACAACCTTGCTCGTCACCGATTTGATTTAAGGGTGCAATAACTTGTTCAGTAAACTTGGCTGCTTCTGAGATAATAGCGTCAACCATATCTTCACTAGCATCATCGTAACCTAATTGTTTATAGTGTTTGTCGCAGTCTAATAATTCTTGCATTACAAACTTAATATCACGAACTGGGGCTTTATATTCAGGCATTCTATTGACTCCAAAAATTTATTATTAACCGTTGACTTCACTATTCAACATTGCTTTAACCAAGTGGTCATACCACTGATATTATCGATATGAGATAAATTAGTCAAATGAATTTAATTTATCCCTAACTATTCAGTATCCATATAATAAAAGTTAATGCGCTTCTGACATACCCAGTGAAAATAGCCACTTACTATATGATTTTAGAATAGAGCGTGATAATAATTATTCATTGGTTTTATTAATATAACCGCTCTACCATCAGAAAATGCGCTTTAATCTCTGTTAACCTTATTACAGTGGCTATTTATACCCTCTTGTAACAAGTATAGATCACTTTTTTAAGCGATTTATATTGGTTAATAGTGGATTAAACGTTACCACAAATTTAATCGCACAAAGCTAAGTCTCATCTATAATTACCCTTAATATGAGACTATTTTAAAATTATAAAGGAGTCTCAATGTCTTTAACCACCCTCTTAGAAAAGCGTAATTCAGTGCGTGCTTATTTGGAAACACCCGTCGAACAAGCATTATTAGAAGCTATTTTTACACAAGCACAACGCGCCCCTTCAAATTGCAACGTACAACCTTGGCAAACTTGCGTGGTGTCTGGCGCTAAAAAAGAATCCCTTAAAAATGATTTACTCTCAGCAGTTATGAGTGGCAAACCACCAAACCCAGACTTTAACTGGCTACCTAAATACGAGGGTATCCATAGAGATCGCCAATTTGGTTCAGCTAATGCACTTTACAGTGCTATTGGTGTTACTCGCGAAGACAAACTGGGTCGTCAAAAAGCGATGATCCGAAATTGGAGTTTTTTTGATGCTCCCCATGTAGTATTTTTTACTATGGATAAATATCTCGATATTATGGGTGCGGTTGATTTGGGTATTTATGCGCAAACTCTTTCGCTAATTATGGCTGAGCACGGTATATCAAATTGTATGCAAGGGGCATTGGGGCAGTTCCCAGATCCAATCAAAAAATCCTTAAACTTACCAGAGCAAAGAGGTATTTTGTTTGGTATGTCATTTGGTTACGCTGATATAAATGCGCCGATAAATAAAACTCTTACTGATCGCGAAGATATTACCAATGCGGTTAGCTTCTTTAAATAAAGACTCACAATAACAATTAATGAGTCGTTATTAGCAATCATGTTTTGTTCAAGACAATGTTGAATAATCATATTGAAAACTAATACAAAATATTTACCCAGCAGATAATAAAGAATACTGAGAGTCGGCATGGATATTACTGAATTAGTTACATTTATAAGACAAAAGGTGTACCTATTGGTATATTTTAAATTATGATGGGCATGGGACTAACCTTTTCCATTGGTCTAATTAATCCTTGACTGTTATTACCTATTATTGGCTCTAGTTTGACACATTTTATGTTATTAACGCTTGAATATACCGTCGATATTCTGCTTAGGTTGTTACGTTCAAATATCATTTAACACAAAAAAGCCTTAACTCAATATATGGTAAGCTAACGTACCTATAAAAAAGGTAAAAATTTAACCTTACTACCAAGCGACGCCTATTCATTAAGTTGATAACAATGAATTTTAAGGAAAAAATGTAAACATGATTACTGTACATCATCTTAACAAATCACGTTCTAAACGTGTTATCTGGTTGTTAGAAGAGCTTAATATGCCTTATAACATTGTTAAACATCAACGTGACCCACTCACAAATTTAGCGCCTGAAAGTTTAAAATTAATTCATCCGCTAGCAAAAGCACCTATTATCGTAGATGGTGAGGTTACTTTGTGTGAGTCTGGCGCGGTTATGGAATATATTCTTAACCATGCAACAGCAAGTAATTTAAGGCCAAGCATTGATTCTAATGAATATTACCATTATTTAGAGTGGTTACACTTCGCAGAAGGGTCCTTAAGTTTACCTGTGATAACGACCTTGCTGATGTCAATGGAAACTCGTGAAGGCACTCAGCCTCTTGACGGTTATATTGCTAAAGAAAATCATCTCGATTTCTCATATATCGAAAATACTTTAACCGTAAGACGTTATTTTGCTGGTGATTCTTTTAGTGCTGCTGATATTATGATGGCAGTGATACTCGAAATTGCAGAAAGTATTGGTTTGTTAGAAAGCAAAGACAAAACTAAAGACTATCTCGTCAATATCAGAAAAAGACCCGCATATCAAAAAGCGGCTCAATTTGGCTAACAGCCAGTGATATCAATTTTAACAACTATAGGAAAGAACATGGAATTAATAGATTTTGAACTCAATGAAAACATTGCAACGATCACCTTAAAAAATGGCAAGGTTAACGCTATTTCTCATCAAGTAATAACAGAAATAAACAGCGCTTTAGATCAAGCAGAAGCAGCAAAAGCGGCCGTTATTTTAACAAGTCAACCGGGAATATTTTCAGGTGGCTATGATTTAAAAACGATGAAAGAAAGTTCTGACTCTGCCGTATCACTAGTGACAGCAGGCTCAACGCTTACTCGCCGTATGTTATCTTTCCCCTTTCCTATTGTTGGCGCCTGTACCGGCCATGCAATTGCCAAGGGCGCATTTTTATTACTCAGTTGCGATTATCGTATCGGCACTCTAGGTTCATTTAAAATTGGACTCAATGAAGTGGCTATTGGTATGACCATGCATCAAGCTGGCCTTGAACTCGCTAGAAACCGAGTACCGATTAACTATTTAACGCGCTCGGTAATAAACGCTGAATTGTTTGATCCAGAAACAGCTGTATTAGCTGGATTTCTTGACACATTAGTTGAACCCGACCAATTAATGGCAACGGCAAAAGCTGCGGCTACCCAACTGTTAACCCTAAATATGACAGCACACCATGGTACTAAACTAAGAGAAAGAAAAGACATACTAACGGCATTAGATGCGGCGATAGCAATAGATTCAACGATGACCTTGAGCCTATAGTAAATCTACCATGACTCACTAAAGTATTTTCTTAGCGCTACACAACAAGATCGCTCACAATATATTAGGCCGTTAACTTATGATAAAAAAATTCACCCTGTTTTCTGTTTTATTATTTCTGTGTGTTTACTTTAGTGGTGCATGGTATTTTTCTTCAAAAATATTAATACTGCCAATTACTGAGTGTACACAAGCCCGTTTTGTCTTTTGTGGAGAGCCAAGTGAACAAGGCCTCAGTTTTGAAGAAGTTTTTTTTAACACAGATGATGGGCTAACACTGCCGGCTTGGTATATGCCTGCAGATAATGACACCCATAAAGCGATATTATTAGTACATGGTAGAACAGCAAACCGAACTGAAGGTATGCGCTACGCTAAAGCAATTGTTGCTGCCGGTTATAATGTTTTAGCTATTGATCTGCGTCATCCCCGTCAAGACCCTGCTATTATTTCAACCATGGGCTATCACGAGAAGAAAGACGTCACAGCTGCTTTAAATTATTTAGTTGATGAGAAAAATATTAACTCGATTGGTGTGATGGGATTTTCTATGGGCGCAGCAACTAGCATCATAGTTATGGCAAAAGACTCTCGTATAAAAGCGGGTGTCTTTAGTGGTAGCTATGCTAATTCGATGGACGTACTCGCTGAACAGGCAAAAGTACTCTACGGTCTTCCTCGTTATCCATTAATGCCAATGGTAGCAAAATTTTTTGCTTGGCGCGGCGATTTAGAAATTGATGAAATTAATCCCGAGAAGTACATCGCGAACATCTCGCCTCGACCTGTTTACATTATGCATGGCACAGCCGATAAAACCGTAGATTTTAAACACGGACAACGTTTATTTAGTGCCGCCAATGAGCCGAAGCAATTTTGGCAAGCTGAAGGTGGCGAGCACACTAAACTATGGCAACTCAACCCTGAAAAGGCTGAAAATAGTGTCGTTGATTTTTTTAATCGCTACCTTTAAAAGCTCTTCAGTTTAGTCTTAACCCTTTAATAATAAATTCAAGGGTAATAATCTTTTATATAATTTTTATCATAGGTGTTTATAAACGTATATGTCAAAACCTGTAATCAACTTTGTCCATGCCAATGGTTTTCCAGCAGGAAGTTACCGTACTTTTCTGTCATTGTTTTCAAACGATTATTCAACCATTGCTTTAGAACAATATGGTCACGATGATTGTTACCCCATTCATAATAATTGGCAATTTTTGGTCAATGAGCTGGTTAACTTCATTAAAAAGCAAGACCAAAAGGTCATTTGTGTTGGCCATTCTTTTGGTGGTGTCATTTCTTTTATGGCCGCTTGTCAGCATCCTGAACTTTTTCGTGGTGTCGTCATGTTAGACCCTCCAGTATTTTCTGGGCCATTATCTTGGTTTTTGAAACTCGCTAAAAAAACACCTTTTATTGATAAAATATCTCCAGCGGGTCGAGCTAAAAACAGGCAGAAACATTGGCCGTCTGAAACACAATTAGTTAATAATTTTGCTCAAAAGAAACTTTTTAAAAACTTTGATGCCCGTTGTTTACAAGATTACGTAGACAGTGCCGTGACATTAAAAAATAAAAGATGGGAGTTAATGTTTTCACCTGACGTTGAAGCCGATATATTTAGACACCTACCTTGCAATTTGACAACATATAAAAATAAACTGACGGTGCCATCTGCATTGATTTATGGTGATAAAACAGACGTATTGCCGGTAAGTTACTTTAATCGATTTGCTAAAATGAATAACATACCACTGACTAAATTAGCTAATGGCGGACATATGTTTCCGCTTGAACAACCAGAAGCAACCGCGTCTATAATTACTAACATTATAAAAGATTGGTAAGTAATGTAATAAAAGAGAAGCTGCTATAAAACGGCTTTTATTAGCCCTTCATTCATTACAGACAGGTAAAGCTGCAACCGTCCTTGGTTTTAATTTACTAGTGGGATATTTAGCTGAGCGCTTTTATCGCTCGACCTATGCCATCGACCGTTAAAGGGTACATTCTATCCGTTATTAACTGCCTAATAATTGAGATTGAGTGATGATAATCCCAATGAGTCTCTGGCTGTGGGTTTAACCAAGCGACCTTATTAAAATGACCAAGAATTTTGTGCATATGAAAGGTACCTGGTTTTTCATTCCAGTGTTCAACACTGCCGCCAGGTGCTGTTACTTCATAAGGCCCCATAGTGGCATCACCGACAAATATAACTTTGTAGTCCGAACCAAATGTTCTAATAATTTCTTCTAAATCAATAGTATCAGTACGGCGTCGGCTATTGTCTTTCCATAATCTTTCATAAACACAATTATGAAAATAGAAAAATTCAAGGTGTTTAAACTCGGTATGTGCCGCTGAAAAAAGTTCTTCACACGTATGTATGTAATCGTCCATAGAACCGCCGATATCAAAAAACATCAATACTTTTACCGCATTATGACGTTCAGGCTCCATATGTACATCGAGCATACCGCCATTTTTCGCCGTTGAGGTAATAGTAGTGTTAATATCAAGCTTTTCACTTGCACCGGTACGGGCAAATTTCCTGAGTTTTTTTAGCGCTAATTTTATATTTCTAGTGCCTAATTCTCTGTCTTGATCAAAGTTTTTAAATTCTCGTTTATCCCACACTTTAACCGCACTATTATTGCGATTTGCATCTTGCCCTACCCTAATACCTTCGGGGTTATAACCATAAGCGCCAAAGGGAGATGTACCACCAGTACCCACCCATTTATTGCCGCCAGCATGGCGTTTCTTTTGTTCTTCAAGACGTTCTTTTAACGCTTTCATTAGCTCGTCTAAACCACCTAATGCCTTTAACTTGTCTTTTTCTTCTTGGCTTAGGTGTTTTTCAAATTCTTTTCTTAGCCAATCCTCAGGTAATATTTTATCAAATATATCAATTGCTTGGATACCTTCAAAATATTCAGCAAATGCACTATCGAATTTATCATAATGAATTTCATCTTTAACCATAACAATTTTAGCTAGGTGATAAAACTCTTCCACATTAGCAAAAACAACCCCCTTTTTTAATAGCGCAATTAAGTCTAATAACTCACGCAAACTACAAGGAACTTTATGTTTTCTTAACGTTATAAATAAATCTATAAACACAACAACTACCTGTTTCTGCGACTAATAAAGGCGAGTTTTTCAAGTAGTGAGACATCTTGTTCATTTTTTAATAGCGCACCAAATAAAGGAATAATACCGGACTGCTTATCGATTAACACCTCTTGAGCAACATCGTCTGCGACCAGTAGTTTCAACCAATCGATTAACTCTGATGTTGAAGGCTTTTTCTTAATACCTTGTAAGTCTCTCAGTTCAAAAAACACTTCTAAGGTATGCGCTAATAACTCTTTTTTTACATCAGGGTGGTGAACAGCAATAATCTGCTCCATTTCTATTTTTGTTGGAAACTTGATGTAATGAAAGAAACAACGACGTAAGAATGCATCGGGTAGCTCTTTTTCATTATTAGACGTTATAATAATGATTGGACGTTGTTTTGCTTTAATAACTTGTTGCGTTTCATAAACATAAAACTCCATCTTATCAAGCTCTTGCAGTAAATCATTAGGGAACTCTATATCGGCTTTATCTATTTCATCAATTAATAATATCGGACGTTGCTCTTCTTCAAACGCCTGCCAAAGTTTACCTTTAACGATGTAGTTAGCAATATCATGCACACGTTCGTCGCCTAGCTGGCTATCTCGTAATCTTGATACGGCATCGTATTCGTATAAGCCTTGTTGTGCTTTAGTTGTTGATTTAATATGCCATTGATATAGCTTACAATTAAGCGACTTTGCTAATTCTTCAGCTAATTGCGTTTTACCCGTTCCTGGCTCACCTTTAATCAATAGTGGCTTTTCTAGGGTGATCGCTGCGTTTACCGCTAAGCGAAGTTCGTCTGATGCAATATAACTCTCTGTACTGTTAAACATGTTTTTACCTATTTTAGGGCTTAATTATAGTCTAATTCGACTAACATCTACGCAACGTTAATTGCGACCGGTGTACCATTTAAAGCAGCATTACCGGTTAAAGTATCTACTCGACTTGCATCGGTTAAATCATTAATACTAACACCTGGTTGCTTGGCTGCAACCGACATCTGGGTGCCTTGTTGATTATGTCCCCAGCCTTGCGGCATACTGACCACCCCACGTTGAATATCGTCGGTGATCACTACCTCTATTTTCACTTCACCTACCATTGAGCTCACCATAACAGATTGACCATTGCTAATGCCTAATACCTTAGCATCATCTGGATGAACCTCTAAGGTACAAGGATTTTTGCCTTTAATTAAGCGCTCGGAATTCTGTGTCCAGGTATTATGACTTTTCACTAAACGGCGACCAATTAAATCGAACGGATAATTGATATCACGAGCAGGATGAATAATAACATTTTGCAAACGCGGTAAATCATTAATATAGAGTTGCGGCACTAAGTTTACGCTACCTTGCTCGGTTTTTATCCGCGCTTCGATACACGGCATTAACGGTCCAATATCGATACCATGAGGATTGTCGATTAATTTTTCTAAGCTCATACCTTGTTTACCATAAGGACCCTTTTGCAATTCCATATCTAAGATCATTTCTGGTGTGTATTCATCAAGGTCTGTATCTGTCATTCGTGCCGCTAGCTCCTTCAGTATTTGCCAATCGGTGCGTTGATAGTCTGCTGGTTCAAACAATGGCTTAGAATATTTGACGGTATTTCTTACTGAAAATGAATTGAAGAAAATATCAAAATGCGAATTTTCAAGACCGGTTGTTGCCGGTAAAATAATATTAGCGTGTTTAGTGGTTTCATTAAGATAAATGTCGATGGCGACCATATAATCTAATCCTGAAAACGCATCAGCTAATTTATGTCCACTCGGTGATGAAAGCACAGGGTTACCTGCAACAGTAATTAAGCTTTTTATTTGACCTTCACCGGGGGTTAATATCTCTTCAGCTAATGTTGCAACCGGAAACTCACCATTGAAAAAAGGTAACTTTCTGACACGACTCTTATATTTCCCAAACGAGCTTTTATAACCCTTCTTATGATTTCTTAATAAATCAAAAGCGGGCTGTGGAAACATAGCACCGCCTGCACGGTCAAAATTGCCGGTTATAATATTCAGCACATTGGTTAGCCATTGGCATAAACCACCGAACGTTTGAGTAGATGCACCCATACGGCTGTAACACACCGCTGAGTCTGCAGTTGTCATATCATTGGTTAACGTTCTAATATCACTTGCCGGTATGCCGACATGCTTAGCCACTGATTCGGGTGAATAGTCATTAGCGATATTTTCCAACGCATCTAGTCCATCAACCCTATCTGCTAGATGGCGAAGATTAACGTTATTGGTTGTAAAAACACAGTGGATCATCGCCAATAACAAGAGTGCGTCTTTTTCTGGTCTGATAAACAAATGTTGATCGGCAATTTTAGCGGTTCGGGTACGGCGAGGATCAACAACAACAATTTTACCTCCTCGTTTTTGAATAGCTTTCATTCGGCCGATAACATTGGGTGCTGTCATCATACTACCATTAGAGACCACAGGGTTACCGCCAATAATCAACATAAAATCAGTGCGGTCTATATCGGGCACAGGGATTAACATACCCGCACCAAACATAAAATTAGCGGCAACATGATGTGGCATTTGATCGGTTGAAGCAGAACTAAAACGGTTTATCGTCCCTAACGCTTTCATAAATGGTTTTAGAAAAAGTGCATTACCTAAGTTGTGCGCGTTAGGGTTTCCTAAGTAAACAGCCAAAGCGTCACGGCCATGTTCTTTTTGAGTGCCTTTAAGTTTTTCGGCTATCTCGGTAAAAGCTTGATCCCATGAAATATCTTCCCAGCCATTAGCTGTCCGTCTAATCGGTGTTTTTAAACGGTCTTCATCATTATAAAAATCTTCTAACGCCGTTGCTTTAGGACAATTATAACCTTTACTGAAAGGGTCTTTTGGGTCGCCTTTAATCGATAAAATATGCTTATCTTGATACTTGATTTCTAAGCCGCACATCGCTTCACAAATATTACAGTTACGGTAGTGCGTTTTGATATCACTCATAGTTATCTCCTAATTTGACCCATTAAAAAATGAAAACCTTCTTGGTTAGCGGCTTACTTGTGGCTTAAAACATATTAACTATTGACGTTAAAATTTTTCTTCAATCCACTGTTTTGTCAGGCCAATACTGACCATACTTTTAAGCTTAAACAATGCCATCCAATCACCATCTTGAGGAACAGCATCGCCGCAACGGGGATCTGAACGTTGCAGCGCGCCCGTCATTTTATGATCTATAGGTATAGTTTCACAGCCATGATCTGATTCACAAATGAAATCCCAAGGCTCTCGAGCCGGAGCATGACAAGCAAAACAGTTGCCGCCAAAACGATTAACAACATCGACAAAACCACGCTTACCGATTTTTGACCCTTGTTCATTAACTTCTAGTTCAAAAAACTCCCAGTCACCCGTCGCGGGAAAAGTACCCGATTCACGTTTAACCATGGCTTCTGTTGGTACAAGTTGTACAACCGAACCCACGGGGTACTTAGCACCTTCTGGTGCATTGGCTGCGGCTAAAGTGCTTGTTATATCTCCTAAAAGATTATCAACATAAAAATGCCTGACCGGTGTCATATCTCTTATGCAGTTAAAGCTGTTCTCATCGACATTAACCTCTGTTATTGCTGTAACAGCGTCAGCGACACTTTGATCAGGGTCTGGTGTCTTAACGGATGTGTCTGCGCTAGCAGACAAGGATGTTAAACATGCAAACACTAAGGAGCACATCAGGTTATTAACAAGTTTCTGGGACATATTCATTTCCATTTTAATTAAGTATCGTAAAGTAAATTTGAGTTTTATTGATAAAAAAACACCTATAACCGCGTAACATTAAGCTGACCATCAGAGTTTAACGATAAGTTTGCCTTTATTTTCACCGGTAAAAAATAAGTTCAAGCCAGTCATCGCTTCATCAAAACCATCTAAGATATGAGCACGATACTTAATTTTACCTTGCATTACATAGGGTGTTAGCTTTTCTAATAGGGCTGGGACTTCGCCAAAATGATCTGGCATAGTAAAGCCCTGTATTGTTAAGCGTTTCTTAATGATAGGGATCCAACTAGGTGCTAAGTCTGGTTCTGCTTTTGGGTAATCAGCAATCATTCCACAAACGACAATTCGACCATGAGCATTCATCCGGGCAATAACATGGTGTTGGATGGGTCCACCGGTATTTTCAAAATAGACGTCAATACCCTTTGGCGTTAATTGCGCTAATGTAGTCGCTATATCATCAGTTTTATAATTTATCGCGCCATCAAAGCCTAATTCATTTACCACCCAATCGGCTTTTTCATCACTACCTACAACACCAATGACAGTAAGTCCGTCGGCTTTAGCAAGTTGCCCAACAATTGAACCAACCGAACCAGCCGCTCCAGAAACAACAAGTGTTTCCCCTTTTTGAGGCTTACCTATGCTGTATAATCCTTGTGTTGCGGTTAACCCCGGCAAGGCAAAAACCGATAAGATAGCTTCATCTGGTAAGGGTGCTGTTACTTTATTTAAACCCGTACCATCACTTAAGTAGTATTCTTGCCAACCCATCATGCCCATAACGCGATCACCAACGTTGAAGTTAGCATGATTACTTTCAACGATTTCACCGATACCTGAACTGCGCATAACATCGCCAAGGGCAACGGGTGGAATATAACTTTCTGTATCTGCACTCATCCAACCGAACATTGCCGGATCTAATGACATATGTGATTGTTTCACAAGAAATTGGTTTTTTGCCACTTCAGGAATATTCTTTTCTACAACATCAAACAAATCAGGTCCTATTGGACCACCAGAAGGACGTGCAATTAAATTTATCGCTTTATACGTTGTAATCATTATTATCTCTATGCGTTTATAGTATGTAATTGACGACTCTTTATTAAGAGACTATGCCAATAACTGATTTATACTCTTTATGTGGTTTAACTGTTGATTTTTATAAATCTGATCAAATGACTCCGCTAATTTTTCGCTGTCATTCATCACTTTTTGCCAATACCACATTCGCTGTTTGCGGCTCATGGTAACGAAGTCGTTTCTGTCAGGAATTTTATGATGAGGTAATGCGTCAATAAATTTAGCAGAAGGACAAATCAACACCGTATTGTCGTAGTTTTTTAATCTTACTTTTCTTGTTAAACTTTTATCAAACCAACCCGCCTTAAGTGATGAGCTAAAATGGGGGTAAAGTGTTAATCCTGGATTTTTAATCTCAAAATCAAAATGATAATCAACAATACCACCATCTCGATACATACCTTTTGGACTGTTTTCAATATCGCTAATACCCCGCATCACTAAGGGTATTGAACCTGAAGCTAGTAACGCGTTACGAATATTACCTGTTGAAAAAGGTAGACGGGATGTGGGTATGTTATCAGGATCGCTAAGCTCAAGGTTACTATGGCTCGACTGAAAAATATAACGCTCATATTGGCTATTTAAGCGTGGGCGGCTGATGCGATTATTAACATAGCTTTTTGCTAGGCCAAGTCCCTGAATAAATTTATTTTCATAAGCAACAAAACCGTTACATTTAGCAACGATGATATGCGCTTTAAAATGGAGGTTATCAACAATTTCTTGCTCGCCTGATTCACCAAAAATAGCATCCATCATTTCTAGTGCTTTTTCGCTAACCTCTGCGGGCTTGGCTTTAGCCGTGTAGGTAGTTTCATGATAATTTTTTGCGAGACGCCCTATTGCAGCGATGGGATCTTTTTGAGCAAAACATGCATTTCTAAAAGCACCAACACTTGAGCCAATAAGGTTTAATGCTTGTTCTCTATCTTTAAAAAACTCACTAAAGAGGTATTTATCTAAACCATATAAAGTAAACCATTTAGGTCCACCACTCGCCGCTAAAAAAGAGCTAAATAAGTCAGGTGAAAATCCATTTTCTTTAATCGTCTTCATGGCTGAATCGCCAGCATATATTTCTAACATATTATTTTGTTGTTCACTTTTTGGTGACAATAATAAATCATTATAATCTCTAAGCTATGGTAAACGTTAGAAATAAATTAAACAAATGAATAGTACTTATGGTTCATTATTCACCAAATGAATTCGAGTTAACGAAAACGAGAAATATAACCAAGCTTAAGATAGTGAAAAGCACAAATGAGGAGACTAAACCCAAAGCGTTCAGTCTCCTAACAGAGGTGAACTATTTTTTATTGGGATTAATCAGATATTTTTCGCCTGTTTTCTTAGCATTGTATTGTAAAACAATCGTTGGGGTCATCGCTTGTTCAAAACTTAATTCGTCAATAAACGCACAAGCAAAAGTGGTTTTTATCTCATCGGCCACTTGCTTTTGTAATTTTGCGATTTGTTGTGGTTGCAACTTGCTCAAAAAGCTCATCAATAACCAACCGCCTATGCCCCATGTCATTCCGTAAGCGCGATTTAAGATACTTGGGGTGAAGTCTAACCCCCCATAAATATAAACTTGTTTATTTGTCTCTGAACCATAAGTATTAAAGCCAACAGCGTCTTTACTGCCAGACTGCTCCATAGCGTTCAGGATATCACTGACAATTTCTCCACCACCTATTGCGTCAAAGGCTAAAGTTGCCCCTGTTTCATCAATCGCTTTATACAAATCAGCCTTGAAGGTTTTACTCGATGAATCACAAATATATTGAGCACCAATTGCTTTAAGTATATCGGCTTGTTGCTGACTTCTAACAATATTGACCAAAGGAATGTCTTGTGCCAAACATATTTTATTCAGCATTTGTCCTAGACTTGACGCTGCAGCGGTATGCACTAATGCACTGTGCCCCTCCATACGCATGGTTTCTACCATACCTAAAGCAGTTAAAGGATTTACAAAAGAAGAAGCAGCATGCTTAGCTGTAGTCCCCTCATGGTGAACAATACAAGCTTGTGCGGGTACGCAACAATATTGGGCATAGGCGCCTCCGGTTAAAACCGCGACTGTTTTCCCCATTAACGACTGAGCAGCGTCACTATCACCGGCAGCAATCACGGTACCTGCGCCTTCATTACCAATAGGTAATACTTGATCTAAACGAGATTTAATTCGAGGTAGTATACTGCTATGCACGGGTGCACTGAGCGTTAATTTATCTGCACTTAATACCGCCTCGGCTAAATTAGCAGGTCCAAACATCGGCCACATATCAGATGGGTTGATGGGAGCGGCTTCAATGCGAACGATCACTTCATGGGATTTAGGTGTCGCTACCTCGACCTCTTTTAAAGATAGTTCAAGTGTTCCGCTTGCAGAAATATGAGTAAATAATTGTTTTGAGCTTGTCATGATAAGATATTCTCCAGCTGTTTGTTGTCGTTTTATGACGTGGTAATTTTGATAGCGTTAGGTGCTACCTTGCGTGTTGTCTTGGCTACAATAACGATTACTTCCATTAGCGCCTTTCAGGCTCAGTCACTTTACGACCCTCAAGACTAAATTTGCCGGTTCCTAGGCCAGTTATTATTAATAAACCGGCTATTATGCCCATATTTTTAAAGAAGTTTTGTAATTCGTGACTCCGCGCCACACCTTCTGTCATTCCCCAAAAGTCATGCATAAATAGGCTGATCAACAAGGTTAGACCCGCTAATATAAAAGCAGACACTTTACCTTTAGAACCAACAATGATAGCCACTCCACAAACCAATTGAATAATAATGGTTAACACTAATAATAACGATACCATAGGAACATTGTGCTGCTCCATGTAGACACTGGTGCCCTCAAATTTGTTAATTTTACTTATCGCAGGGATAATAAAGTAAAACCCCATCAGTAAACGTCCCAACAAAAGACAGCTATTTTCTAAAATATTCAAGGGTAAATCCTTATCGTGTTAATGAGTTTTTTAGCTTCCTAGCAGAATAAAAAACGCCTAAGGACTAGCATAACACTAGCCGTAGGCGTATATATCCAATCGATTTAGTTCTAGAAAAAAGTTAACCTAGTCTATTTATGCAACGTCCTTACGTAACTCTTTTCGTAAAACTTTTCCGACATTACTTTTGGGTAGCTCATCGATGAACTCTATCAACTTAGGACGTTTATAGTTTGTTAGCATTTCATGACAATGATCAAATATATCTTGCTCTGCTAAATTAGGATTTTTCCTGACAATAAAAACCTTAACCGCTTCTCCCGTTGTGTCGTGTGGAATACCAATAGCAGCGGCTTCAAGTACACCATCATGCATAACGAGTACTTCTTCAATTTCATTAGGAAAAACATTAAAGCCTGAGACGTTGATCATGTCTTTTTTTCGGTCAACAATTTTAAAAAAGCCATTTTCATCCATGGTGGCAATATCGCCGGTAGCTAGCCAACCATCTTTGAGCACTTCTTCGGTTGCATCGGGTCGGTTGTGATAACCTTTCATCACCTGAGGACCTTTAACCCACATCTCACCGGGCTCACCTAGCGCAACTTCCTCACCATTATCGCCAATTAAGCGAATATCGGTCGAAGAAACAGGTAAGCCAATAGAGCCGTTATAGCTTTGTTGATTAAAAGGGCTCATCGTCACTAATGGCGCACACTCTGTTAAACCATAACCTTCTAACAATCTTGTTTTAGTGACTTTTTCCCAAAGCTCGGCTACCGGACGTTGTACTGACATTCCGCCACCAAAACCAAGTTTTAATGGGCTAAAATCAAGTTGGTCAAACCCAGGGGTATGTAATAAAGCATTAAACAAAGTATTTACACCCGTGATAATAGTAAAAGGGTATTTAGCGAGCTCTTTAACAAAGCCTTTCATATCTCTTGGATTGGTAATTAAAATATTAGTACCGCCAAAAGGCATAAAACATAAGCAATTAGACGTTAGCGCATAGACATGATAAAGCGGTAAGGCTGTCACCATAATTTCTTTGCCTACTTCATATATATTTTTAGTCGCCGCATTTGATTGTTCGAGGTTAGCTACCATATTGCGATGGGTAAGCATGGCTCCTTTTGATGGGCCCGTCGTGCCACCGGTATATTGTAAGAAGGCTAGATCTGAACCAACCACTTTGACAGGACTAAAGGTTAATTTAGCTCCTTTTGTCATCGCTTGATTAAATCTGACTGCTCCAGGAAAATTAAAAGCAGGCACCTGCTTTTTAACATGCCTGAGTACACTGTTAATAAGTAACCCTTTAACTGCCCCTAACCTGTCACCTACAGCCGTAAGAACAATATGTTTAACATCGGTTTTATCAATAACTTTTTCAAGGACATGGGCAAAATTCTCGAGGATGAGAATAGCTTTAGTGCCTGAGTCTTTTAACTGATGCTCTAATTCACGTGCTGTGTATAACGGGTTAACATTCACCACGGTAAGTCCAGCTAATAAGGCACCAAATAATGCGATAGGGTATTGAAGAAGATTGGGGATCATAATCGCGAATCTATCACCTTTAACTAATCCTAAATCTTGTTGTAAGTAAGCCGCAAAGTCATGAGCTTGTTGACCAAGTTCTTGATAACTAATGCTTGCTCCCATATTAATAAAAGCGGTGTTATCTTGATATAACTTGGTATATTTAGTAAATAAATCTGCTAATGAGTTATATTTATCTGGGTCTATTTCGAAATCAACACCAGGTGGGTAACTCTTTTCAAGCCAAATCTTTTCCATTATATTTATCTCCCCAATCACAAATTGTTTACGTGGCATTATTATTATAGTTACGCCACGGTAAATGTTTTAATTAAAACGCTTAAAGTACTTCAAACAGACCCGCTGCGCCCTGTCCACCACCAATACACATGCTGATCACAACATATTTAATTCCACGACGTTTTCCCTCAATCAGTGCGTGCATCACCATACGTGTGCCACTCATACCATAAGGATGGCCAATAGAAATTGCACCACCATTTACATTAAGACGATCTTCAGGAATGCCTAATTTAGTCGCACAATATAAAACTTGTACCGCAAAAGCTTCATTGATTTCCCATAAACCGATATCGTCAATCGTTAAGTTATTACGCGCTAACAATTTGGGTATCGCATAAATCGGCCCAATACCCATTTCATCGGGTTCACAACCGGCAACGACCATGCCACGATAGACACCTAAAGGCTTAAGGCCTCTCTGCTCAGCTAAACCTCGTTCCATTAGAACAACGGCTGCAGCGCCATCGGATAACTGCGAAGCATTACCGCCCGTAATAGCGCCATTATCTTTGACCGCCTTTAAAGCTGACAGTCCCGCTAACGTTGTTGATGGACGGTTACCTTCGTCTTTAGTTAAAGTGACCGTTTCTTTACTGATATCACCCGTCGCCTTGTCCATAACCAGTTTAGTACAGGTCACTGGCACAATTTCATCATCAAACCTACCCACTTGTTGCGCTGCGGCGGTGCGTTGTTGAGATTTAAGTGCATAGGCATCTTGCTCTGCTCGAGAAATACTATAGCGATTGGCAACAATTTCGGCCGTATCAAGCATCGGCATATAAGTAGCTGGTCGATAGGCTTTAACACTTGGGTCAACAGCTCTATACATATTCATTTTATCGTTTTGTACCAAACTAATGGAATCGCAACCGCCTGCAAGCACCACTTGTGCGCCATCACAAACAATATGATTGGCCGCAATAGCAATAGACATTAAGCCTGACGAACATTGACGATCGACAGTCATGCCAGGTACAGAAACCGGCAACTCAGCCGCCATTGCCACTTGCCGACCAAAGTTCATCCCTTGATTACCTTGCGTTAGAGCGGCACCAAAAATACAGTCTTCAATTTCATTGGCATCGATTCCTGCTCTTTCAACGGCGGCTTTAACCGCAATAGCCGCTAAAGTTGGCGCCGATAAATCATTAAAGGCACCTCGGTATGCTTTACCTATCGGGGTACGTGCGGCAGATACTATTACGGCTTCTCTCATCAGTATTCCTTTTTAATTATTATGTGAACGACAAACAAGTTGTCATATTTACTTTTGCTGCTGTGACTTCATATAAGCCATAGCTTTGCTGACAAATTTCTCACCTTGTTTTGATCCAGAAGATAAAGCTGCTTGGCCTGTTTCATCAGTTAACTGTGACCACTGTCCGCGCACAGATTCTGGTGTTTGTGACGACTGTGGGATAAAACAACCTTGAGTTTCAAACATGCTTGCACTTGAGTAACCGCCCGCACCTGCACATAAAATAAAGCGGGTCGGCGCATCGTCATCGCAAAGGGTTAGCAAACCAGCCGTTACCGCTTCAGGAGTAAATGCTTTTACAATGTCTTCAGGCATTAGGTCCTCAGTCATACGTGTGCCAGCAGTTGGGGCAAGCGCGTTAATCCTAATGTTATTTTTAAATCCTTCAATCGATAACGTATTCATTAACCCTAAAACTGCCATTTTAGCTGCGCCGTAGTTAGCTTGGCCAAAATTACCATACATGCCACTGGATGAGGTTGTCATCACAATACGGCCATAGTTTTGTTCACGCATGATATCCCAAACAGCTTTAGTACAATTAACGCTGCCCATCACATGAACATCCATCACCAAGGAAAAGTCTGCTAAGGTCATTTTAGTAAAGGATTTATCTCTTAAAATACCGGCATTGTTGATTAATATATCAACACGACCCCATTTTTCCATGGCTTGATTAACCATGTCTTTTACTTCATCAAAGTTCGCAACATTTGCGCCATGGCTGATGGCTTCTCCACCCTTTTCTTTAATTAAACGCACAACATCTTGTGATGCTTGTGAAGACGCCCCGCTACCATCGCGCGCACCTCCTAAATCATTAACAACGACTTTTGCGCCACGCGCAGCAAGCGCTAAGGCATGTGAGCGACCTAATCCATTACCTGCGCCGGTAACTATAGCGACTTTTCCTATAAAACTGATTGTCATGATATTTCCTTAAAATACTTTAAAATTACTTTTTAGCCATGTTATTTTACCATTTGTACTGAAATCCACTGTGCGACTAGCGCAGGTGTTTCACTGCCTTCAATTTCAACACTTACTTGGGTAGACAAACGATATTGTCCTGGTTTTTTTTCTTCAATCGCCAACGTTGTTGCATGTGCTCGAATACGACTATTGACCGCAACGGGTTGCAAAAATCTCACCTTGTCAAAACCGGCATTTAAGCCCATGTAAAATCCGTCAATGATAACGCTAAAGTCTTCAGCAAAATGAGAGAGCATTGATAGCGATAAGAAACCATGAGCAATAGTACCGCCAAAGGGTGTCGCTTTTGCCTTTTCTTCATCAACATGGATAAACTGATGATCGAGTGTACAATCAGCAAATTGATCAATTTGTTGCTGAGTAACTAAGTGCCAAGGCGTTGGTTTAGCTTGAAAACCTATATAATTTGCTAATTCTTCTTTGTTAATTATAGTTGGCATAAGGTGTCTCTATTATTTATTTAACTGCTATTTTTAATGACTCTTTAAAACCATTCAGCTTTCATCTGATAAGTGCTGTCATCACTGTCTATTAACAGCGCTGACCATAACGCTATTTGCGGTAATTCAAACCTGTAGAAATACTGTAAGGTTTGCAGTTTTCCTTGATAGAAATTTTCATCACTTTGGTGTGGTTTATTTTCAAGCGCTTTCGTGGCAACAAGGCCTTGTTTGAGCCATAACCAAGCGACGATCACATGTCCAAACAACTCGAGGTATTTAACCGAATTAGCTAAAGCTAAATCAATATTTTTGCTGGTCATGGCGGTTAATAGTGCTTCGGTAGTTAGCTGTAAACTTTTTACCGCTGCCGTTAGTTGTTGGCTAAATTCAGTTAAACTTTGATAATTTTTGGCTTGTTCTATCGTTATATTTATTTCAGTTAATGTTGCTAAGTATCCTGCCATCTTATTCATTGGCACCTTTCGCGTTAATAAGTCCAACGACTGAATACCCGTTGTACCTTCATGAATAGCGTTTAAACGATTATCACGATAAAATAGTTCCACGGGGTGTTCATTAATATAGCCATGACCACCGAGTACTTGAATGGCTAGGTCATTGGCTTTAGTGCCATATTCAGAGGGCCATGTTTTAATAATAGGGGTAAGAAAGTCTAATAAGAGATGCGCGTGCTCTTTTTCTTCAGCACTAGCTGCTGTTTTCTCATCGTCACTCAATTGTGTGCCATAAAGTACTAATGAAAATGCGCCCTCTGCGTAAGCTTTTTGTGCGAGAAGCATTCTTCGTACATCGGCATGTTCGATAATATTAACCATAGGTGATAGTGGATCTTTACTCGAGGGTAAACGACCTTGTGGCCGATTTTTAGCATAATCTAATGAGTACAAGTAACCTGCTATACCGATAACCGCGGCACTGGTTCCAACCATAATGCGTGCTTCATTCATCATATGAAACATATATTTGAGCCCTTGGTTTTCTTCCCCCACTAAGTAACCAACAGCACCGTTCTTTTCTCCAAAACTCAACGCAGTGGAAGTTTGAGCCCGCCCGCCCATTTTATGAAATAGTCCGGATAAGGCGACTTCATTGTCATCGCCAATTGAGCCATCGTCATTAAGCAAAAATTTTGGCACAACAAAAAGCGAAATACCTCTTATCCCTTTTGGCGCGCCGGTTAATCTCGCAAGCACTAAGTGAACAATATTTTCACTGAGATCATGATCACCACCCGATATATAAATTTTATTACCACTAATGCGATAGCTACCGTCTTCAGCCTTAGTCGCTTTAGTGATTAAATCACCTAAGCCTGAACCACTGCCCGGCTCTGTCATCGCCATTGTGCCCATAAAACGACCCGCTCGCATCGGTTTTACCCACTTTTCGATGAGGTCTTCACTGCCATGCGCGCTAAGTAAATTAGCATTCGCGGTGGTTAACATGTTGTAACCTAAACCGACACCACCAGCGACAGTTAAATATGAAGTAGCGATGCTGGCAATGATTGGCGGCAGTTGCATACCACTGGTTTCATAATCTGCGGTCGCTGAAGATAAACCCGAGGCAATAACAGCATCAATAGCGGGTTTGAGCTCAGGAATTAAATGTACCTTTTTACCATCAAACGTCGGTTGGTGAGTATCAAGTTTTTGACGAATAGGTAAGAAGTGTTTTTCTGCTATAGTTTTAGCCGTAGCAATAACTTCGTTAAATGTATGACGGTCATGATCTTGATAACGCTCTCTTTTTAAAAGAGACTCACTATCAAAGAATTCATACAGCATAAATTCAATATCTCGTTGATTCATTAATTCACTGGCCATTCGGGTCTCTTCTTATTAACTATTTAAAAAAGTAACACAAGATTATTGTTTACTGCGCTGATACACCGCCATCAATCGCGATACATTGCCCGGTCATATAAGTGTTCGCGGGTGACAGCATCATTAGCATCACGGCAACAACTTCTTTAGGCTCGGCTAAACGCTTCATTGGCGCACCTAAACTCATTTTACTTTGCATACTTTCATCGGCCATGTCAGTGACCATTTTAGTTAAGGTAAAAAAAGGACATATCGCATTGATACGAATATTATGGCGACCATATTCAACAGCGCCCGTTTTTGTCAAACCAATAACGGCATGCTTTGCCATAGAGTAAGCCGCAACTTTTGCCGCACCGCCAAGACCTGCCATTGAGCTAACGTTTAAAATGGCGCCACCTTGTTGCGTTAACATCTGCTTAATTTGATGACTCATGCCAAACTGCACACCTTTAACATTAACGGCAAATTGTCTATCCATCAGGGCTTCGTCAATTTCGTGTAAGGCATGAAAATCATGAGCAACACCTGCATTATTAACACCAATGTCAACACGGCCAAATTTTTCAATGGCTAAGTCGACCATAGCTTTACAATCTGCATTTTTAGCAACATCGCATTGAAGTGCGAACACCTCAGCGCCTGAAGCTGCAATATCGTTGGCTACCTTGTTAACACCTGCTTCGTTAATATCACTGATCACTAACTTAGCACCACGCTGAGCTAATTCTTGGGCTAATAACATACCAAACCCCTGAGCAGCACCCGTAATAACAGCAACTTTTCCGGTAAAATCTAATAATGGATCCATTTTTTTTCCTTAAAATATTATTTGAACGTGTTTATTGTCATGGTGCTAAATTGAATAGCTAGCGGCTATTTTTTGACCTTTTCTTGCGCTATTATCTCAAGAGCCATCAGTGCTAGAGGTTCGACAAACTGACCAATTTTACTGGCATTTTCATTCGACGCATTGCCCTGTGACGCTCTTTTGGCAACACCTTGAACAATGGCGGCTAACCTGAAAAAACTAAAGGCGAGATAAAATGTCCAGTTATCTATCTTTTCAATGCCCATACGCTGACAATAGGTTGCCACATATTCTTCTTCCGTTGGAATGCCCAGACTGGCTCTATCTACCCCTTTTAAGCCATCGATACTGCCAATACCTTGGGGCATACGTAATCCCATACATTGATAGGCTAAATCAGAAAACGGATGTCCTAAGGTTGAGAGCTCCCAGTCAAGAATGGCTATAATTTCTGGTTTGTCTTTAGCAAACATCATGTTGTCTAAGCGAAAGTCGCCATGGACTAAACAAACTTTGCCATCATCTGCGGGCAAATTAACTACAAGCCATTGGTTTAACTTGTCCATCGCTATTATTTTTTTGAGTTCTGAGGCACGATATTGTGCAGACCAACGATCATATTGACGTTGAAAATAATTACCTGCTTTTCCGTACTCACTTAAGCCAACACTTTCAACATTAATGCGATGTAAAGCAACCAAAGCATTGTTCATTGCGTCATACATTTTACTGCGATATTCATTAGTTTTGACTTCAGCTAATGAGGCACTCCAATAAACGCTACCATCACAATATTCCATCAGATAAAACATCGAGCCAATAATACTAGTATCTTCGCAAAGGTGATAAACCTCGGCGACAGGAACATCTGAAAATTTTAACGCGGCTAGCACTTTATATTCACGGTCAACCGCATGTGCTGATTTTAGGAGTTTTCCTGGCGGTTGGCTGCGCAAGACAAATATTCCGGACTGCGCTATCACTTTATAGGTTGGATTAGATTGTCCGCCTGAAAATTTATCAAGCGTAATGGGACCGATAAAACCATCAAGATGAAGTGCTAGGTAAGCGGTGAGTTTTTCAACATCAAAAGGTACGTTTGCTGCCATGTATTTATTCTCTTTCAGATTTAAGACGATTAATTTCAATAATCATTTAATGTTATGTCGATTTCTTTACTAAATCTCGTCCAAGTTGCATCATGTGAACTTGATCAGGACCATCTGCTAAACGCAATGTTCTTTGAGCCGCATAAGCATGCGCTAAAAAAGTATCCTGACTAACCCCTACCGCACCGTGACATTGAATAGCTCGGTCAATAACGTCAAGCGACATATTCGGTGCAACTATTTTTATCATGGCAATAATATCTTTGGCCGCTTTATTACCTTCAAGGTCCATTTTTTGCGCCGCTTTTAACGTCATCAAACGCGCTTGTTCAATTTGACAAGCTGAAATAGCAATATCTTCGCGTATTGATTGTTGTTTTATCATCGGACGACCAAAGACAATTCGTTCATTAACACGCTTACACATTAAATCTAACGCACGTTGAGCAATACCAATCGAACGCATACAATGATGAATACGACCAGGACCTAAACGCCCTTGCGCGATTTCAAACCCTTTACCTTCAGCAACAATAATATTGTCGATAGGCACTCGAACATTTTCAAAAATAATTTCAGCATGCCCTTCTGGCGAATCATCATAGCCAAACACTTTCATTGGGCGAACCATAGTGACACCGGGTGTTCTCATTGGCACTAGCACTTGCGATTGTTGAATATAACGATTTTCATTGTCGGGGTCGGTTTTACCCATAACGATCATAATTTCACATTGTTTACGGCACGCGCCACTGATGTAAAACTTTTTACCGTTAATGACATATTCATCACCGTCACGTTCGATACGTAATTCAATATTGGTCGCATCACTTGAAGCAACTTCAGGCTCTGTCATGGCAAAAGCGGAACGGATTTTTCCTTCAAGTAACGGCTCTAGCCAATGTTTTTTCTGGGCTTCACTACCATATTTAGCGAGAACTTCCATATTGCCTGTATCAGGAGCCGCACAATTAAACACTTCTGGCGCCCACATCACTTTACCCATAATTTCAGCTAAAGGTGCATATTCTAAGTTAGTTAAACCCGCACTATATTTGCCATAACTCAAAGGTAAAAATAAATTCCATAGCCCTTCTGCTTTTGCTTTCGCTTTTAGCTCTTCCATTAACGGCGGTGTTGACCAAGGCTCTTGTGCAACTTGTTCATGCATTTTCTGTTCAGCAGGATAAACATATTTATCCATAAATAAATTTACACGATTTATTAATGCGTTAACTTTGTCACTGTATTCAAAATCCATGAGAGATCCCTATAATTTAATAGCGCCCGTTTACTAACGAGTGCAGTGAGAATTTTTTTGTCACGATATTCAAAAATCATTGTCGATTGAAAGTTGATTAATCAACCGACAACTGACTTAATTTATTTAACTTAACTTCATTAACGCTTCTTTATTAAACGGGGCTATTTGGTCTTCTTTTTTATCTCGTATTTTATTAACCCACTCTGGATCGACTAATAACGCTCGACCAATAGCAACCAAATCAAATTCATCATTATTTAGCCGCGTTAATAAACCATCAATTCCGGTTGGGTTAGAAGCACCGCCCAGGTCCATACTACCTTCACCGGTGAAGTCACTGTCGAGCCCAACACTGCCCACGGTTATTACCGGTTTATGGGTTATTTTTTTCGTCCATCCGGCTAAATTCAGCGTCGAGCCTTCAAATTCTGGTAACCAAAAACGGCGGGTGCTCGCATGAAATATATCGACCCCAGCATCACTTAATAGTGTTAAAAAAGTCGTTAACTCTGCGGGTGTTTGGCAAAGTTTTGCATTGTAGTCTTGTTGCTTCCATTGAGAAAATCTAAAGATAATAGGAAAATCTTCACCAACAGCGGCGCGAATTGCTTGAACAATTTCAACACCAAAACGGGTACGATTTTCTAATGAACCACCGTAGCCATCATTACGTTGATTTGTGCCTTCCCAGAAGAACTGATCAACCAAGTAACCATGAGCACCATGAACTTCAACGCCATCAAAGCCAATATTTTTAGCATCGAGAGCAGCTTGCGCAAAAGAAGCAACAACTTCGTCAATATCGGCTTGGCTCATTTCAATACCATTGGGGGCACCGGGTTTATATAAGCCAGATGGACTATAGGCAGGTACTGATTTATCGGGGCCAATACCTTCTTTTCTCACTGAACCAACATGCCAAATTTGTGGCACGATTTTACCTCCAGCCGCATGTACCTCATCGACAACATGTTTCCAGCCAGCTAAAGCTTCTTCACCAAAAATAGCAGGAACTCGCTCATAGCCATTAGCCGCTTTATGCGAAATAAAAGTACCTTCGGTGATAATTAAACCGACATTACCTTCTGCTCTGCGTCGATAATATTTTGCAACATCGTTATTGGCAATATAGTTAGGCGAAAAGGTCCGAGTCATCGGAGCCATAACCGTACGATTTTTTAACGTGAGTGCACCTGATGAAAATGATTCAAAAAGTTTGGCTGAATTACTATTACTCATTGTGTTTCCTGAAATTTATTAATACTAAATATTGCAGCAGACAAATTAATGCCAACGGTTGCTAGAGCCTTGTTAATCACTTTATTGTCTAGCCAATTAAATAACCACCATCAACGTTAATCGCAGTACCTGTCGTGTAACTTGATGCATTTGAAACCAAGTAAAGTACAGTGCCAGCCATTTCTTCAGGCTGCGCAATACGCTTCATCGGCACGTGATGCAACATTTGTTCAAGTATCTTGGGATTATTGACTAATGTTGACGCAAATTTTGTATCGGTGCCGCCGGGTAATAAAGCATTAACTCGAATATTAAATTGAGCACACTCTTTGGCAAAGGTCTTAGTCATAGAGATAACCGCGGCCTTGGTAATGGAATAAATCCCCTGAAAGTCACCAGGAATAACACCGTTAATAGAAGCCACATTGACAATAGCGCCACCATTATTTTCTTTCATTAGCTTTGCCCCAATAACAGACATGAAAAAATATCCGCGAATATTGACGTCGACTGTTTTTTGAAAAGCACTTAAATCAGTATCTAACACATGGCCAAAATAGGGATTAGCCGCGGCGTTATTAACTAAAATATCAAGCTTGCCATGTTGTTCTTTAATCAAAGAAAAAATGTTTTCGATTTGGTCCATTTCGCCAATATGACAAGGTATAGCTTGAGCGCTGCCACCCGCGGCAATAATATCGTCAACAACAGTTTGGCAACCTTCAACTTTACGGCTAGAAACAATGACATGGGCGCCACTTTGCGCCAGTAATTTAGCTATTTGCTCACCAATGCCACGACTTGCGCCAGTAACCAAAGCGATTTTTCCTGTTAGATCGAATAAGTTAATCTTGTTCATGTTAAGTCTCCTTCTTAATTGCTAATATATTATCGATTATCTAAACGTCACCCAGTCTTCACCTGCTAGGGTCAAATGACTATAATTGTTAAAATAATCAATGCTTAAATTCTTTTCTGAAAAGAGTAATTTAGTAACACCAGTATTGCGTGACTGTTGATTGATGATTAATGTTTTTTCATCAGATAAGCCTAAAACATGCTGAATAATGACAGCTATGGTGCCACTTGAAGTAAATATACAAATATTGTTTGTATGTTGATTCTTTTGTGTAATAGTTTTTCTTGCCGTTAGCTCTTGCTTAATGACATCTTGTAATGCGCTAATACAACGTTTTTTAAATTGACTCCAACTTTCTTTATACTCATTGTCGTGGTTGCCACCTGTCCACCGAAGCAGTGCATTAGCAAACTCTTTTTGAAAAGCTTTATTTGCGCTCGGCTGTTTACTCATTATCGTAGCCATTTTTGAAAAATCTTTCCATTGCGCATCATAACAAGTTAACAATTCTTGATGATTAAACTCATTAAACCCTGAATGCAGTATCACAGGTGATGGTTCACTTTCATAACCCAGTAAGAAATGTTCTAGGGTTTGTCCGTGTCGCAGCAAATCACCCGAGTAAATCTTTTCTGGTGCAGATATGGCTTGCCAATACTTACCCAATAAGCGCGATTGTTCACTGCCTTTTTCAGACAAGAGGTCGTAGTCGGCTTTACCAAAAGAGGCTTGCCCGTGACGTATAAGATAGATGGCCGTCATGCGTTTACCCTTTCACAGAAATAGGTTGCGATTTTAATAGCGGGCTTATTATCATCTTCATCATTAATTGAGGTTCTTTAAATATCTGTTTTTTCGATATATTGATATTAATTGCCAGTCAACAATTAAACAAATGAATAGTTATTATGACCTACTATTCATCTTACAAATAAAGAAGCCGAAATATAATAACGATTGATTAAATATATGACCCTAATTAAATTAAATAATAAACTTAACGATTAACTATTCATTTTATGAATAGAATGGCAATATTAATTTCTTATTTTACGAATTAGGTTGAAATATAACGATGAAAGTCGACTTAAATTTATTTGTGGTCTTCGAAGCCATTTACTGCGAAGGCAATATTACCAAAGCAGCATCAGCACTGAATTTGTCACAGCCAGCAGTGAGTCACTCTTTGAGTAAATTACGCGCACATTTTGACGATCCACTTTTTGTGCGACAAGGCAATGAAATGCGACCTACTGTAGTGGCTAATAATGTAGTTGCAGATGTTCGTGAAGCTTTACGTCAATTACAAATATGTTTAGCACAGTCAAAACAATTTCAACCAATGACCTCGCGCAAAAGTTTTACCATTTCGTTGCACGTTGCCTTAGAAGCTTCTTACTTGCCGCCTTTGATACAGAGAATTCATAAAGAAGCGCCCTGGGTAAATATACAAAGTAGCCGCCGAGTTAATCGCCATGAACTGGAAAATAAACTCGCCAGTGGCGACATTGATTTAGCCATAGATACTTTATTACCCGTTAGCGACAATATATTACACACCCAATTAGAAAAAGATAAATTAGTCGTTATTGCACGTAAAAATAATCCACAAATTAACGCAATACTCGATTTAGAAAGCTACTTGGCGATGGACCATATTTTAGTGTCGTCGCGTTCTACAGGACCAAGCATTGAGGATTTCGAATTAGCTCGTCTTGGATTACAACGTAAAATAGGTTTGCGTTGTCAGCATACATTTTCAGCATGTCGGGTTATAGCAGGTAACGATATGTTACTCACCGCAACAGAAACAACCGCTAAAATGTACGCGCAATTGCTCGATTTGGTTATATACCCATTACCTGTAACACTACCTGATATTGATATGCATCTTTATTGGCATACAAACCTCGACTTTGAACCCGCTAATAAATGGCTTAGAAATAAAGTGATTCAAGCAACACCCGGCGTTTAAAGTCACTTATTGTTAGATATACCCTTTGCCTAACGCCTAAAATAGCGCAAAGGGAAAATATCGATCCTCAACGAACTCACCTACTAATACTACCGTCTTTTTATCGGCAGTAATTAGCGACAACCTGACTTAAGTCAAAGTATAACAACGCTGTACTATTATAATAATGAGTATATCAATCGCTTATTATTGTCTTTTATCGGTTTAAATTTTACCGTCAAGGCTGTTTAAAACCGTGTTACAAAATCTATACTACCTTAGCGAACTTATTTTATTACTTATTATCCACCTCGATAGGACAGCTTATGTTTGAGATATTTACCGATTTAGCCACATGGTTAGTTGTTGATATATTTGGCTTATCTAGAACAACAAAACTAGGCGATGCCCTTCATTTTTTTATCGAAGACACCACTAAGATATTCTTTTTGTTATTGATAATGATCTACGCTATTGCTTTATTAAGAGCGTCAATGAATGTTGAAGGTATTCGTGATTACTTAGCCGGTAAACATTCAGGGGTTGGTTATTTACTTGGCTCAAGTTTTGGCGCAATAACGCCGTTTTGTTCTTGCTCGAGTATTCCGGTATTTTTGGGTTTTACATCAGCAGGGATCCCTGTGGGTATAACGATGTCATTTCTCATTACATCACCACTGATAAATGAAGTAGCAGTATTGCTGTTACTTAGTTTATTGGGATGGAAATTTACCCTGCTTTACATTGTGGTTGGGATGTCTGTTGGCATATTAGGCGGTATTTTTCTTGATGCCATAAAAGCTGAACGTTGGTTGCAATCTTTTGCCGCCAAAGCGTTACAACGCGGTCAAAACACGGTAAGAGTTAAAGCTAAACAATCTGCAATATTATCGTTAAAACAAAGGCATACTTTTGCAAAGGAAGAGCTCAGCGAAATTTTTGGACGAGTATGGAAATGGGTCATCGTAGGTGTAGGGTTAGGCTCAGCTTTACATGGTTTTGTTCCCGACGGTTGGATTCAAGCGCATTTAGGCGATGGGCAATGGTGGTCAGTCCCTTCTGCAGTTTTACTTGGCATACCTTTATATTCTAATGCGACTGGTGTTATTCCTGTCATGGAAAGTTTACTTAAACAAGGTCTTCCTGTAGGTACCACACTGGCTTTTTGTATGAGTACTGTAGCTGCAAGTTTTCCTGAATTTATCTTATTAAAGCAAGTCATGCAGTGGCGGTTATTGGCGATACTTTTTATTCTATTGCTTAGTGCATTTACTTTAATTGGTTGGACATTTAATTTTTTAAGCCCATTTATTTAATACTTAACTAAAGAGAAAATATTATGAAAGAAATAAAGGTACTGGGTACTGGCTGTACTAAATGTATAAAGACTGTTGAAAAAATTTCTAAAATAGCCAAAGAATTGAATATTAATGTTCAGGTAATAAAAGAAACAGACCCTGAAGTTATTATGGAATATGGCGTAATGACTACCCCAGCAGTTTTAATTAATGATGTTAATGTGCATAGCGGCTCGATCCCAGACAGAGATACTATTCAGTCATGGTTAATCAACTAAGAGTATCTGGCAAGTGATACTTACAGCTTGATAACTAACAGATAGCGTTATCAAGCTGTAAGCAATGTTATTTAAAAATCTTTCATTATGCCTGATAAAGCATTTACTTTGCCTGAAATTCGCTAGAAAAGACTTTTGAAGGCATCCCAAATACCTAAAGATTCATTGGGAAACAAATCTATTCCTAACCATGATTTTAATAAATAAATTAACAAAAACACACAACCAATCATGGCTAAACCAAAGACGAATATAAATAATAAAAACATAGCAAAAGCAATAAAACGTTCAGTGTGTGTAAGCCCCCTTCTATTAATACCCACTAGAAAAACAATATAGAAACTCCAAGGGAGAAAAGGCAATGCTAATGTAGGTCTAAAATCTACATTGTGACTTCGCCAGTCTTGGGTACTAATGCTTTTTTGTAATGCTTTACGTTGTTTATAAGTGAAACTTTCTGCAACAGATTTATCCATGCCACTTAATAACTGATTAACTTTTGAGTTATCATCTGATTTATTAATACGCGCCATAGTGCCTCTAAATAACTATTATGAGTAGTACAAGAACTGATATAGATTATAGGTCTTCATTACATTTTAGCCTTATTGTTTAATTGAACTATTGCCGAAATTTAACATGGCAAACTTCTCAATTCGTCGATATAGCTTGCTCGGTAAAAACTTTAACCAAGCACAGCCTAACGTCATTATCGTGCGACTAGGCTCTTGAAAAAGGATCCTGTAATTACAAAATATTGCTTGATGGATAAGCTTAAAAGCTGTCAGTTTACTTTCAGACTGTATCGCCCGTCTGGCTAAATAACGAAGCTGGTATGCCCTTGCTAAGCTATAAAACTGTTTGAAAAAAGTTGGATCAGAAGCTTGGTTTAGCATAACGGCATGTTGCCAACTTGAATACTGCTTATCAACATCTGCTGAAAGGCCAGTATCGTTAACACGATAATAAGTTAAAGGTTTGGCAATACCAGCAAATTTCCATGTAGTGGTTAATGCTATTCGAGTCCATAATTCGATATCTTCAGATTGTCTCAAACTTTCATCAAAATACATTTTTCGATATTTATCTCTTTTAACACCAAAATAGCCAATTTCTGCTAATAACGCTCTTCTAATCACTGGCGATGAGCCATTACCTACTGGATTACGACAAAAAACATGTTGTTTAGTTATATTGCTAAGCTTAGGAAATTGACCAACGCCTAAAAGTACGCCTTCTTCATTAATAAATAATGACGGACAGTAACTTACTCCTACCTTAGGGTTCGCTGATAGGTGTTTAATATGCTTAGCTAATTTATCTTTAGCCCAGTAATCGTCAGCATCGAGTAAAGCAACATATAAACCACGAGCCGCATCTATACCGGTATTTCTTGCGCCAGACAAACCTCGATTAGTTTGATGAATTATTCTAATTCTAGGGTCTGTAAATTGATTCACTTTATTTAAGGTATCATCAGTACAACCATCATCCACTAAAATAATTTCAAAATGATGATAGGTTTGCTTAAGAACGCTATTGATACTTTGTTCAATATATTTTCCAACGTTATACATTGGAATAATAACTGATACTATTGGAACTGCGTTAGATTTCATGTGATTTTTTCCTATTAAATAAAGTACGTAGGTTATAATTTAAGGGTTTAAGAACATTAATTAAGTAAAGCGGGATCAAGCAAAATAGACTGCTAAAAAAGATAACAACAGCAAATTCCATTGGCTCTTTTGGCACCATAATAATGAGCGTGAGTAAAGAAACTAACAGGCAAACTAAACGAGTAAAGGTTTCAAGGTGGTATTGCTCTGTTGCCCGTTGAAAACAACAAGCAATATCAATAATTAAGTTTGGTAATGCCACTAAGCATAATATTGTGATGATAGGTACAGCAGACGACCATTTATCGTCGAACAGAATCGGTACATAAATAGGAGCGATTAAAGCCTGAAAAACGAATAAAAAACCAATAGATAATGAAAGAGCAAATATTTTCTTTTGTTGTGCTAATAGCTGCCCTTGTCGAGCTAACTTGCAAATATAAGGATATAAAGCAGCCATATAAACTTGATTAATTGACTGACTTAAACCTACCCCAGCATTTTTTGCAAAACTATAAAAACCAAAAAGCTCGGGGGTTAGTAACTTACCGGCAATAAAAGTATCGGCATGAACTCGAATCCCTCGTAAAAATTCTGTATTAAAAAGCTTACCTGATGTTCTTAACATCTGCTTGATTACAGTTTTATCAAAACCAATGCCATATGATTGAACCGGTGCGAATGAAAATAACAACAACCAAAATAGCGAAAAGGCGATTTTACCCAAAGCAACAGCAAAGATGTCAGCTCCAAGCAAAGCCGCTAACGCTATAGATACATTTTCGATGATGACACAAACACCATTTCTGATACTAAACCAGCGCATTTTATTATCGCGCTGCAACAAAAATATTTTTACACTCACCCAAGGATAAAGCAGATAAATAACAGCCATTATTTTGAGTAATGAGGCAATGTCATCATTGTCATAAAGTGACGATAGAAAGTCTGCAGAGCTCCACTGACCTACAGCGATAGTGAGACAGATAGCCCATTGGATGACGATACCACTTTTTGCAAAACTAGCGACTTGCGCTTGTTTGCAGTTAATAATTTGACTACCTACACCGGCTCGTAATATTAATGCAAAGACATCATGAAAGGCCAGCGCTAACATAGCGGTACCATAAGAGATTGGCGATAATTGCGCGGCAAGTACAACAATAGTGAAAATTCTGGAGACTTTAGCAACAAACTCGGCACTCAGTAACCAAATAGCATTTGATAACAGCTCAATTACCGAATTAAATTGCGTTCTTAATAAAGACATTAACTGCACTAGAACACTCCTGAATTATCATTGTTAAATCGTTAACAATGATACCTTCAAGTTTCGTTCCAATATTTAAGTTATTTTAATCAACTGATTATTATAAGTTTTATTTTACACTTAGGTGTTGAACTGATAATAATTTGCACTTTGAAAAAAAACACCAGCACTTTTTGCAAATTAAAAATGGTATTAATCTAGCGCTGGTACTTGCCATTGCTGAATTTTTCGATAAAGCGTTGATGGACTCACACCTAGTTCTCTGGCCGCTTTGACGATGTTATCTTCACACAATGAAACCGCTTGTTCAATGGCATGCTTTTCGACATCAGCTAAGGTAATTATTGAAGGTGTTAAATTAGCTGTATTGGGCATAGGTGTCTGCATATTAATATCATCTTGTGCCGAGACAACCGCTTTTTGCGCAGGGGGTGTTGCAAGAACAGCTTGCTTAAACTGCCGACCAAGTTGCTGAACAATCACTTGTTCAGAAATTAAGGGTCCTTCAGACATAATTGTTGCACTATGAATAATATTTTGCAGTTGCCTAACATTACCTGGCCAAGAGTACGATGTAATTAATGCCTCAGCATTAGTTGAGAAACCCGCAAAAACTTTTTCTTCCATTTTGCTAAAGTGGCTTAAGAAATATTCGGCTAACTTCACAATATCACTACCACGTTCATTTAGTGCGGGTAACGCAATAGAAATAACATTGAGCCGATAAAAGAGATCTTCACGTAGTTTCTTTTCATCAATGGCAACTTGAGGGTCTCGATTGGTTGCACTGATAAAACGAATGTCTACTTTTTCTTCTTTACCGCTACCGACCTTTTGAAAACAACCTGTTTGAATAAAACGTAATAATTTAGCCTGTAAACTGATATCCATCTCACCAATTTCATCAAGAAATAAGCTGCCGCCGTTGGCCAATGATGCTGCACCGTCACGATTAGAAACAGCACCAGAAAATGCTCCTTTGATGTGACCAAAAATTTCTGATTCCATCAATTCTGAGGGTATAGCGGCACAGTTGAGCGCAATAAAAGGCCCATTTTTTCTTTTACTTAAACGATGAATAGCCTGTGCAGCAACTTCTTTTCCTGAGCCACTAGGCCCAGTAATAAATACAGAGGCACTGCTAGGTGCGCTTTGTTCGATACAAGAATAAACAAATTGCATCGGAATTGAATCGCCAATAAAGCCTTCAAATTTTGCTTTGTGATATTTTTGGTATTGATCAATCGTTCTTCGCATTAAGGTACGTTCAGCAAGTATATTCTGGAGCTGTAATGCTTGCTTTAACTTAACAATAAGTTCGAAGTTATCCCAAGGTTTATGTAAAAACCCCCAAATGTGCCCTGAATTAACCGCATTAAGTACCGTATCCATGTTGTCACATCCGGTTAAAACAATACGAACAGTTTCAGGTGAAATTTGAGCAACTTGTTCAAGTAATTGATTACCGTTCATATTGGGCATGTTGATATCAGAAACAATGACATCAACATGACATTCTTTAATCACCTCAAGTGCTTCACCGCCGCTAGCAGCCGTTAAAATAGTAGCATCCACTTTGCTCGCAATACGTTGAAGCGATCTTAAAATAGCGGGTTCATCGTCAACAAATAAAATGACCGATTTATTCAAATTTTGCATTTCTTCCCTTAAAATAAGCACTAAAGCCCAATAAATTTTCTATAAAACAGTGTTGCATTTAGCTATAACTATTTTTTATTCCACATGTAAAACTTAATGTATCGCCTTAACAATTACAAATGTTGTTAAGGTAAATTGACTTATTAATTATAATAATATCAATAATTTTTGAATAAATAACCGTTATAACTATAATATATGTTTGTTATTTATCACTATAAAGTAAAAAATAGATAATATAGTGGTCGTTATAATTAACATCATTAAAACTATTTATTTCAGTTGTAAAATTTGTAGGGAAAGATTATGTCAGATAGTAGTACCCAAAATGCTTTGTATTCAGATATGACTGTTTTATGTGTTGATGATGAACGAATTATACTCAGGACTTTGCAACGTTTATTTCACCGCAAGTCATATAATGTCATTATTGCTAATAGTGCTATAAACGCACTAGAGATTTTAGAGAAAACGCCCGTAGACATCGTTGTTTCTGATATGAGAATGCCTGAAATGGACGGCGCAGCGTTATTAGAAATACTGGCTAATTCACACCCAGATACTTATCGAATAGTATTAAGTGGTTATGCTGATTTTGAATCAACCGTGGCAGCAATTAATTTAGGTAAAATCAATCGTTTTATTAATAAACCCTGGAATAATGATGAGCTAATTAATGCTGTTGAAGAAGGTTTGGAGATCACCCATTTAAAAAAGGAAAACCATAATTTAAAACGTAAAATTGAAAAGAAAAATAAATTACTTAAAAGTTTAAATCATGACTTAGAAGGAAAAGTAAATTTACGCACCAAACAAATTAGAACGTCATTAACAAGAAATGAACAAGACAATAAAGCCTGTGAGAAAATGTTATTTAACTTCATTGCGATCAGTCCTGATCTTAATGCTGATTTTGCGAAAAATGTAGCACAATTAGCCGGCCGATTAGGAGAAAAGCTCTGTCTAGATAAAGAAGCATTGCATGATATTCGCTTATCAGGTTTTCTCAACGAAATTGGATTGTTAGGGTTTGATTCAACCATTGTTTGTACCCCCTTTGATTTACTCAATTTCGAACAAAAAAAGATTTTTTTGACTCAGGGAGATATTGCTCAACAAATACTTTCACCAGCGCAACGTTTAAATGGTGTAAAAGCAATACTAACCTATCAATTTCATTCACTAGCAGAACTAAAAAATAAAGTTAATAGTAAAACATTGCTTGCCTGTAAAATAATAAGTGTTGCAAGAGATTATTGGCGATTTTCTTGCGGTAAGATTGATGTTAAAAGGCTAGATCATAAGCAAGTACTGGTCGCGTTAAATAAATCGAAAGGTATGAAATATGCCAAAGAAGTTTTAGATATATTAATGGCCAACCCCGAATTAGTTATAGATAATATTTCTGAACAGGGCTTAACGACACGACAACTTTTACCCGACATGGTATTAAAACATGGTTTATTTTCTGCAAATAACTTACTTATTCTAGCTGAAGGTCATGAATTTACCGAACACACAATTAATAAGTTGATTGAATACGAGATTAATCAAAAACACCAATTTACGATTGTTATTGAACCGTTATCATTATCATAATTTAAGGAAATTAACATGCAAGGTTCTATATTCACCACATTTTCCGAAATGGTCATTGAAAAAATGGGCATGTCGGTATGGAATGAGTTGTTAGATAAAGTAAAACCAAATTCTGAAGGTATTTATACTAACGGTATGCAGTATGAAGACTCCGAAATAATGGCTTTTGTTGCTGAACTATCGACATTAACCCAAGTTGATCCGCCCACGTTAGTTCGCACCTTTGGTGAATATTTATTTATTCATTTATTTAATAGTAGCCCTGCTAACTTATCACATATTGATAATTTAAAAGATTTTCTCATTTGTATTGACGGTGTTATTCACAAGGAAGTCAAGCGTGTTTATCCTGATTCTTACTTACCCAGTTTTAAATACGATGAAAAACCTAATGGCGATTTAATTATGTTTTATCAATCTAAGCGCAAGTTGTGCCATCTTTCTGAAGGATTGATTGCGGGTGCTGCTCAACACTTTGAACAAGCTATTGTAATTGAACACCCTGAATGCATGCATGATGGAGCCGAAAAATGTAAATTAGTAATATCTTTCAAGGATTAATATGACTGAAGAAGACGCGTATAAAACAGCCTATATCCGCGAAAAAAAGGCACGACAGTTGGCAGAAAAGCTACTTGAAGATAAAACACGACAATTATACGATAATGTTTTAAATCTTGAAGGGGTTGTTGCTGAATTAAAAACAACTCAAGCACAACTTATCCAGTCAGAAAAGATGTCTTCACTGGGACAACTTACGGCTGGTATTGCGCATGAAATTAATAATCCTATTGCTTACTCATACAGCAACCTCTTTTATTTATCTGAAAACATTACTGAATTTTTTAAACTCGACAAAATTATACAAGATAATTTACCTCTCAAAGATAACGTTGACTCAATGTTGCAACAATATCAAAGTATGCGTAAAGAAATTGATGCTGACTATTTAATAACTGACATCCCTTCTCTTTTAGCCGATACCATTGAAGGAGTAGAGCGCGTAAAAAAGATAGTTAAAAATTTAAAGAAAATATCTTATAAAGGAGATGAAGCCTTTACCGCTTTTAGTATTAATGACTGTATTAAAGAATGCATAAAAGTATCTGCTAATGAAATAAAATACTCTATGACCATTAATCTTGAGCTTTCCGATTGTGGTGACGTTATGGGGCAGCCATATGATTTAAATCAGGTCTTTATTAACTTATTTATGAATGCTTCACATGCTTGCTCAACCAATGGGATATTGACTATTACAACAACCCAAGAGCAAGATAACGTCATTATTTACGTGCAAGATAATGGTAGAGGAATAAGTGAAGAAAATATCTTAAAAATATTTGATCCTTTTTATACCAGCAAACCTGTTGGTGAAGGTACGGGTTTAGGTTTGCCTATTTCACATGGCATCATTGAAAAGCATCACGGTACAATTACAGTTACGAGTGAGGTAGGTGTTGGTACATGTTTTAAAATACGCCTACCGCTTGCAAACCCACCGATTAACTAACACGCGAAACTTTTTTACCTAAACCAACTCTTTAACTATAAGGCGTTGGTTTAGTTTACTTTATTTACTAACCTAAACATGAATCTTTGTATCTTATAATATTTATCAACGTCAGTTCGCATTTTGCAAAAAAACCAAAAAAAAATCATCATTTATACCTATATAAAACCTTTTACTCGCTGCTAGCCTATTGGTAGAGGGGGTTATCAATAATGGAGTAGTTATTGCAGGTTACTTAGTTAAGTACTTTTCATAGGTAGAGAAGTTGATTAACCCATTTGCAGTAAGGGGACATTTATGTCCAATAAAACATTAGTACTCAGCATTGCCCTAAATGGTTACCAGTTAATGTATAACAAAGAACTAGCAACACACAAAAACTATGCAATAAAGCAAGGATACTACCATCAAGCGGTAACTCGGCCTTATATTTCTAAATTAGGCGTAGAGTGCTGTTGGCTTAAATTAACGCTAATACGAACAGCTTTACTCTCAGGATATGACACCGTTTTATTTTTAGATGCTGATACAGTGGTAAATGACAATTGCCCCGCTTTAAAAACAATAGTAGAAGATAAAAAATATATTTATATGGCAAAAGGATATTCTAATCGCTTTAATTCAGGAGTTCTCATTGCCTTGAATAATAAACAAACCATTGAATGGCTGACCAGTATTATTGATTCCAGACTTGCTCGCATACAAAAAATAAACAAGGTTGGCTGGGGTGAAAACGGTCATGTCATAGAATTAAGTAAAGGGGTGGATTTTATAAAAGAGCTCGAACAAAAATGGAATAATACCTTTGACTATGACTTAAGTGACTATATTAGACACAGCAATTGTGGTCCTATGCGCACCAGCATTATTAATAATCTATTTCATAAAATTGTTTTCTCTCTCTCTGCCCGCATACTAGCCTTTGTTAATAGAAAACAACTAACGTCAGTTAAAGCATGTAATGAAGACGACCTGTCGCGTGAAACAAATATTATCTTATCGCTTTATCCCAAATTAGTCTGTTGTTAGTATTTTAAGATATATTGCAAAATGATAATTTAATTTTTTATTTTGCAATTTAGTACTTCTCTTTTTTTGAACAAACAGCCCGCGACACAATAAAATCATTATAAAACAGCAAGATAAAATAAAAATCCAAGTTGGCACAACTTAAGCACTGTACACGTTAACTGATAATAATTTAGGTTAGCTGAAATGATAAAAACTAAATTTTCACTACAAACAATAACTCAATCGTCTACAGACTACGATGCTACTAAGCATCAATACTCTGGCAACATTGTCGATAAGCCTATAGCCCTGATCCTTATCTTAATACTGCTTCCCTGTTTCCTGTTAAATATAACCTTGGCGATAACGACAAGAAGAAACTTATTTTCAAAACAATATAAGACTGATGCCTTAAGCAGAAAGCTAACATTACACCGCTTTAGTTGTGGTCTTTGGGTAAAAACTGCAGTTTTGTTTGATATTTGTTTAGGTAAGATTTCTTTTTGCGGTATTCCCTTGACTCATCGACTTTCACCCGACATACAGTTTTGTGTGCTTAACAAAACTAACTGTAAAGCAGGAATTTTTAGTCTTTATGACTTGCACCTTAAAACAGGTTTAACGGTGATGACGCCCGAACAACTACTTGAACAACAACTCAATGGTAATTTAGCTGATTATCTAGCGCTGATGAGCAAAAGTTTTATCTCGATTATTATTTATGGCCAAAAAATTAAAAGACTTAAAGAATCTAAGTACTTATCTTTATTTGGTTTAGATGTTAACAATACTTCAATGGCGGAAGCTGTTGAATGGATAACATCTAGTGATATACCTGCAAGTAAAACAAAAATAGGTTTTTTTATTAATGCGCACTCCATTAATTTGTCGATTAGCAATCCAGCCTTCTTTAATCAGCTAACAAAAGCCGATGCATTGTTCGCTGATGGCTCTGGTATGAGATTAGCAGCAAAAAAAGCAGGATTCTTGCTTAATGGCAACAATAACGGAACAGATATGTTACCTCATCTTTGTAAAAACTGTGTTGAAAGTAGTCAATCTTTATATTTCTTTGGTGCTAAGCCAGGGATTGCAGATCAAGCAGCAAATGAATTAAGCGCTCAATTTCCAGGACTACAAATTGCAGGTACCGAACATGGTTATAACGGCACTGAGAGTACCCAAAAAATTATCACCGCAATAAATGATAGTGGTTGTGATGTTTTATTAGTTGCCATGGGTTCACCTATACAAGAACAATGGTTACTCGAGCACAGAGACCAATTACGATGTAAAACAGCATTAGCCGTAGGTGGGCTATTTGATTTTTATTCTGGCAATATTTCACGTTCACCGATGTGGTTAAGAGAAATGGGGATGGAGTGGATTTGGCGCTTAATGCAAGAACCTCGTGAAAAATTTAATCGTTATGTTATTGGTAACCCACTTTTTTTATATAGAACCTTTTTACTTGGCTTAGTAAATACCGGAGCAAAATAATGACTATTCAAATATTAAATAAAATTAAAAATCAGGCGTTATTGACTAAAACGCGCAAAGCTATTGTTATAAATTACCAACACAAAGGCATTCCAGTTATTTTACAGCAAAGTATTGCGCTACTTGCCTTAATACTGATTAGCCCAGTACTTCTAATTGTGATGATTTTAATTAAAACAGAAAGTCTGGGTGGTGCATTGTTTTCTCAAACTAGAGTGGGTGAAAATGGTCGACATTTTAAAATGTATAAATTTAGATCAATGTATTTAAAATCTGACCCACATTTTAAAGAACCAGACCCATCGCAAAGCTCGCGTGAAGGTGTTTGTAAGAAGTACATTAATGACCCTAGAATTACCAAAATTGGCCAATTTATTAGAAAGTATTCTATTGATGAGTTACCACAATTATTTAATATTGTTAGAGGGGATATGTGTTTAGTCGGTCCAAGACCCGCATTATCAATTGAAACTTATGAATATGATAACTTTATCCAACCAAGATTATTTACTAAGCCTGGATTAACCGGTTTATGGCAAGTATCTGGCCGCGCAGACACTAATTTTGAAGAACAATTACAGTTAGACAAATCTTACATTAAGCAACAAAGTTTTTTAATGGACTGTAAAATAATAGCCTTGACCATTCCCGCTGTATTAATGGCCAAAGGTGCTTATTAGTTTAAACAACCTATAACATTTAGCTAAAGTATAAATGGCTTAAAAATAACATTAAAGTGAATTGATTAACGCATAATCAATTCACTTTTTTATTTTTTATTTTTTATTTTTTATTTTTTATTTTT